>JBGOYP010000032.1:0-14000 GCA_041479785.1 Candidatus Aminicenantia bacterium
CCAACTCCAGGACGATGGCGACCGCAATGTTGATCCCGTACAGGATCCAGGTCACGGGTTCACGGGACATCATGGACTTGATGACGGCGGCCATGAGGTTGGCCTGCGGCGCGGCGAGCTGTCCGCTCTGGAACGAGAACGCCTTGTCGAGGATGAAAATCGAAACGCCCACGACGAGCGCCGAGACCGCTGCGCCGGCGAGCTTGAACCTCTGCTGGTTGCGCGGCGTGGACCCCAGCCAGTAGCCGATCTTGAGGTCGGTGATGAAACTTCCCGAAACGGCCAGGGCCGTGCAGACGACGGCGCCGATGAGCAGGGCGATGCCCATGCCTTCGGTCCCGGACAGGCCGGCGCCGATCAGGATGACGCTCGAAAGGATGATCGTGATGAGCGTCATGCCGGAGACGGGGTTCGTCCCGACGATGGCCGTGGCGTAGGCGGCGACGGTCGTGAAGAGGAAGGACAGGAGGAGGCACATGACGACGCCGATCAACGCGTAGGTGACGTTCGAGATCCAGACGAAATACGCGAACAGGCCGACGGTGACGGCGAGGACGCCGACGATCATCGTCGACATCTTGAGGTCGGTGTCGGTGCGCGGCCGGGCCGCGACGCCCGCGGCTTGCCCTTTGAACAGCTCGCGGAAACCGAGGGTCAGCGATTTGACCATGACCGGCATGGATTTGATGATCCCGAGGACCCCGGCCATGAAGATCGCGCCGATCCCGATGGAGCGGATGTACGTGCTGAAGATTTGGACTTCGTTCATTTCCGCGATCGGGATTTTGCCGGGATAAAGCGGCCCCGGGAGGTGTTGGCCGAGGAACCAGAGGAGGGGAACGAACGCCAGATGCGACAGCAGGCCCCCTGCGACGATCACCGCATTGTAGCGGAGTCCGATGACATAGCCCAGGCCGAGAAAGGCGGCGAGAGCGTCCACCTTGAGGACCATCTTGGTCTTCAGGGCGAGCTTGTCCATGACCGGCAGGAAGCGGAACGTAATGACTTCGTTCCAGGCCCGGACGGCGATCGCCAGGAAATCGTAGGCCATGCTCACGGCGATGCCCAGGATGAGGATCCGGGCCTGTGCTCCGCCCGATTCGCCCGAGACAAGGATCTCGGTCGTGGCCGTGGCCTCGGGGAAGGGCAGCTTTCCATGCTGTTCGAGGCAGAAATAGCGGCGGAGCGGGATGAGGAAGAAAATCCCCAGGCAGGCGCCGAAGAAGCACGACAAGAAAATCTTGAAGATGCTCGTCGGAATGCCGAGGATGAAGAGGGCCGGGATCGTGAAGATGGCGCCCGCGACGACCCCCGTCGTGGTCGAGCCGATCGATTGGATGATGACGTTCTCGAGGATGGAATTGCGCCGCCGATAGGCATAGCCGACGCCGACGGCCAGGATGGCGATCGGGATGGCGGCCTCGGGAACGGTGGCGACTTTCAGGCCGAGGTAGGCGAGGGAGAACGCGAAGAACAGGGCCATGACGAGTCCCCAGAGCACGGACCTGGCCCCGACCTCGGGCACGCCCGCGTCGGCGGGGACGAAGGGGGTATAGGTCTGGCCGGGTTTGAGTTCCTGATAGGCTTCCGGCGGGAGAGAGGACTTGGCCGATTCCATCGCGCCCTCCTAATTTCGGAGACAGTTATCGCATTACCGAAATTCGGTCGGGTTACCGGAAGGGACGAATTTCGGCAATGGGTTGTCTGTCACCGAATTTATGACTTATTTTTCGGTTTCGTAGCGCGCCAGAACGTCGTTCGTCGTCTTGAGATAGAGGTCGTACTTGACCTTGATGTTTTTCTCCGCCCTCAGCTTGGCCATGTAAGCTTGGAGGAACTTGTTTTTCTTCTGCTCGAGCAGGTTCGCGGTCTCGGTCTCCTTCTCCTTCTCGAAATCGGCCTTGGTCGCGTCTTTGCGGTCGAGGACCCGGAGGACGGTGTAGCCGGTCTCGAAAGCAACCGGTTCGCTGACCTGCTTGACCGGCAGGCTGAACGCCAGGGCGTCGACGTCCTTGTTCTCTCCGATGATCCCGATGTACTGCTCTCGCTGGTGCGCTTCCACGGTCTTGATCTCGAGCTTGAACTTCTGAGCGACATCCTCCCAGTTCTTATCGGTCAATTGCGCCCGGGCGTCTTTGATCCTAGCCAGGGCGAGCTCTTTTTTCTTGACCTCGGTCAGGTCGGTCTCGACATTCGCCTTGACTTCATCGAACGTCGCGGCCCGCGGCGCCTCGCTCTTCCGGTATTCCGCCAGGGCGACCCCGCCGTAGGTATAGATCGGGGCCGAAATCTCCTTGTCCTTGAGCCCGAACAGGGCGGCGCTGACCGAGCCCGACGGGTCTGCGTCTCCGAGCGCGTCCCCGCTCTTGAGAAGTCCGGTCACCTGCGGTTTGAATCCCGCTTTCTCGGCCGCCGTTTCCAGGTTCTTTACCTTTTTTGCCTCTTTTTCGAGGGTCGAGATGCGCTGCGTCGCCAGGGCGCGGGCTTTCTGGTCGACGATGATGGACCGGATCTGAGGTTTGGCCTCGGCGAGCGGCGTAACGGCCGCCGCCGTCTTTTCGGTGACCTTCAGGAGGGCGATCCCCGCGTCCAGAGTGACGAGACCCGAGACCTGGCCGGCCCCAAGCTTCGCCACGTCGTCCCGCTCGGCCTGGCTGAGCGACGCCCAGTCGTAGAACCCGTAATCGCCGCCGTCCTTGGCTTTCTCGTCGCGGGAATACGTTTTTGCCAGAGCGGCGAAATCCTGGCCGGCCTTGGCTTTATCGAGGACGGATTGCGCTTCCGCCTGGACGAGCGCCTTGTCTTTCCCGGCGAACGGGAGATAGATCCGGCTGACCTTGGTTTTTTCCGGGCTTTGGAACTGGGGCTGGTTGTTCCGGTAATACGCCTCGATCTCGCTGTCGCTGAGCTCGACTTCTTTCTTTAGGTCGTCGTTCCGGAGGAAGACGTAGACCCCCCCGCGCTTTTCCGGGATTTTGTATTTGTCCTTGTTTTTCTCAAAATGCGCCGTGAGCTCGGCCGCGTCCGGCTTCTTGTCGAGCGTGACTTTGGCGGTCTCCAGGACGAGGTATTCGAGTTTGGCCGTTTCCTTGGTTTTTTTGTAATTCTCCCAGATCTCGTCCGGGGTCGCCGTGATGCCCGCCGTGAGAAGCTGGATGGTTTTGCTCAGGACGAGGTCCTTGCGGACGCCGTCTTCGAAATCGCCCATCGAGATCCTGTTCATCTGGAGGACCCGCTTGTATTCGTCGTATCCGATGAACTTCCCGTCCCGCTGGAGGCCGGGATAGCTCGTGACCCGGGCGGCGACTTCCGCGTCGGACGCGCTGATGCCCATCTCGTCCGCCAGGCTGAAGACGAGCGATTGTTCGACCAGCCCCTGAAGGACCTGCTGGGGCAGGTTGAGCTGTTCGAGAAAACCGCGGTTGGCGTCCTTATACTGGGCCTTGATCGCTTCGACTCGATTGCGCAGGGCCTGTTGGAAGGCGAGGGCCGAGACGCTGTATTTCCCCATGGACACGATCGTGGTGGACGGCGACGATTCGCCCAGGCGGCCGGCGCCGCCCCAGATCATGAAGATCGAGAGGATGAACATCGCGACGACGATCCAGAGAATGGATTTCAGCGACTGGATGTTTTTGCGCATCGTTTTGAGCATCGGATTACCTCGTGGACGGTAGGATGGTGGGCGTCATGACCGGCGCCTAGCGTTTCGGACCGCGCGCCCGGTCGAAGAGGGGGCGCAGATGGGTGTAGGTCGCGGCGAGGTCCTCGAGCATGACTTTCGTCCCGCCGACGATCGGCATGAAATTGGCATCTCCCGCCCAGCGGGGGACGATATGGATGTGATAATGGTCGACGACGCCGGCGCCCGCGTTCCGGCCGAGGTTCATGCCGACGTTGAACCCCTGCGGCCGGTAGGCGGCCTTCAGGATACGGATCGTCGTCTTCAGGAGATCGGAAATCTCGGCGCTCAATGCCGCCGACGACCGGTCATAGGACGCCCGGTGGGCGATTGGGGCGATCATCACGTGCCCGGAGACATAGGGGAACTTATTGAGGATGACGAAGCTGTGCGCCCCTCGATAGAGGATCGATGCCTCCCGGTCGTCCGGCGCTTTCAGCGCCCGGCAGAGGACGCAGCCCTTGGTTGTCTGGACGTTCCGGACGTAGTCCGTCCGCCACGGCGCGGTGATGTACCGCATTATTTGTTGATGAGCTCCTTGAGGAGTTTGCTGGGCTTGAAGTACAGGACCTTCTTCGGCGGGACTTTCACCGGGTCTCCCGTCCGGGGGTTCCGGCCGGAGCGCGGCGGCCGGCTGCGGAACCGGAAGCTGCCGAATCCGCGGACTTCGATCTCTTCCCCCTTGAGGATGGCGTCCTTGAGCGTCTCGAAAAAGAGATTGACGCCGATTTCGGCCTCCTGCTTCGGGATGTCGAGCTCTTTCGAGATCTTGGCGATGAGGTCGGCTTTAATCATCGGTCTTTCCCTCCTTCTCTCCCTTTTTCGCGGCCGGTTTCGCGGGGACCTGAATGTTTTTGAACTGGTCCTTCATCAGGTCGCCTAGGGTCATCCGGTCGTCCTGGCTGTCGACGTAACGCTGATAGTCCTGGCGCTGGATGTCCATCTGCGCCTGCCGGAAGCTGAGCGAAATCTTCTTGTCCTTGGCGTTCATCTTGATGATCTTGGCGGTCCGCTCCTCCCCGACGGTGAACGCTTCGGACGGGTTCTCGATTTTTTTGTCGTCGAGCTCGGAGGTGAAAACGACCCCCTCGATCCCGGGCAGGATCTCGACGAATAGGCCGAATTCGGCGATCCGGACGACCTTGACGTTGACCAGGTCGCCCGTCCTCTGGCGCGCGAAAAAATCCTCCCAGATGTCGCCCTCGAGCTGTTTGATGCCGAGCGACACTTTTTGTTTCTCGACGTCGATGCCGAGGATGACGGCCTCCGCCTCCTGGCCGACCTTGAGCTTGGCCGACGGGTGCTTGATCTTTTCCCACGAGATGTCGGAGATGTGGATGAGGCCCTCGATCCCGGGCACAATCTCCAGAAACGCGCCGAAATCGGTGATGCTCGTGATCTTGCCCTTGATGTGGGCGCCCGGCTTGTACGTCTGTTTGAAAATTTCGAGCGGATGGGGCGAGGCCTGCTTGAGGCCGAGCGAGATCCGTTTGGAGTCCGGGTTGACGTCGAGGATGCTGACCGTGACCTCGTCGCCGCTGTTGAGGAGCTTCTTGGGGTGAATCGTCTTGCGCGACCAGCTCAGGTCGGAGATATGGATGAGACCCTCCACGCCCTTTTCGAGCTCGACGAACGCGCCGAAGTCCGTCAGGCTCGTGACCCGGCCCGTCACCTTCTGGCCGGTCTGGTATTTCTCGCGAATGTTCGACCAGGGGTCGGGCGTCAGCTGCTTGTATCCCAGGGAGATCTTTTCCTCTTTCTCGTTGAAATCGAGGACGACGACCTCGACCTCCTGTCCGACTTTGAAAACCTCGGACGGGTGGCCGGTTTTCCCCCAGGACATGTCCGAGACGTGGAGGAGCCCCTCGACGCCGCCGACGTCGACAAAGGCCCCGAAGTTCGTCAGCGACCTCACGTAGCCTTTGATCCGGAGGCCTTTCTCGAGATGGCCGAAGACCTTGCGCCGCTTCTTCTCCCGTTCGTCCTGAAGAAACGCACGCCGGGAGACGACCGCGTCCTCGCCCTTGCGGTCAAACTTGGTCAGCTTGAACTTGAACGTCTGGCCGATGAGCTTCTCCGGGTCCTTGACCGGCCGGACGTCGGCCTGGGAATCGTGCATGAAGGCCTTGATCCCGATATCGACCGTATAGCCGCTATTGGTCTTTTCCACGACCGTGCCCGAGACGAAGACGCGATGGCTATACGCCTTGTCCAGGGCGTCCAGGGCTTTTTCCCGGTCGGCCCGCCTCTTCGAGAGAATGAAGTATCCTTCTTTCCGGTCGCTCCGTTCGAGGACCGCTTCGACCTCGTCGCCCGTTTTAGGTTTGGTCGGCGGAACGGCTTCGGTAAACTCCTCGATCGGGATGACGCCCTCGGACTTCTGCCCGATATCGACCAGAACGTGGCTGGCCGTGACCTTGATCACGCGTCCCTTGACGATCTCGCCCGGCGTGATCTCCTTCGCGCTGAACTTATAATGGTCGAGCAGCCGGTCGTATTCTTCGGACGCGAGCTTTTCTTCCTTCTCGGGTTTATCGGGGCGTTTGGTTATCTCGGACATGGGACGCGATACTCCTCTCGGGAATGGGTTTCGAAGGCCGGCGGGCTCGTCGTTCCGCGGAGCACGCCGCGGTATTGGGTCATGTTGGTATCCATGGTTGGGAAAAAATGAGGGTTTATCCTAACTTATCGGGGGCCGTTTGTCAACCGCTAAGTATTGATGAAATCTTGAGTTAGCGGAATCCCGGGAGGCGTCCGCCAGGACGCCGGTCACCGGAGAAAGACACCTAGCCCGCGCCTTTTCATGTCGGCCGGGTCCGGCGCGTTTTCGACCTCGACGGACTTCGCCGGGGCGATCTCTTTCAGCCCCGCCAAGAGGGCCCGGAAACCCGCCAAATGACGGGCGACACGGTCCTGAAGCGGGATGCCTTCGGGTCCGAACGGTACAAAGAGACGCCCCATCCGGGCGGCCGCCGCATAAAATTTGTCCCGGCCGTCCACGACCAGAGAGGCCGACGGCCGGCCTTTCAACCGGCCCTGGGAAGCGTTGGGCGTCTCCATCAAAACGGCAAGGATCCCCGCGGCATCACCCCATTCGCGGTGGCTCAGGCCGCGGAGGTTCGGGGGCGACGCCTCGAGCCGGAATTCCCATCCATCCGCCTGGAGCTCCATCTGCGCCGTGGCGGCGAGGTCGGCGGCGTTCTCGTGAAAGACGATGGCGTTGATGACCGGATACTCGGGAGCCGATTCGTGGAGGTCGATGCCGAGGTCGACCGCTTCCTTCCGGATGAGCTCCATGATTCCGAACGCGACGCGCTCCGTCAGCGTCCCGCCGGGCTTCCCCGGGTAGGCGCGGTTGAGGTTTCGGGATTCGATCCCCGCGAGCCGCTGGCCTCGGGGATTGATATAGATGACCGGGTCGGGCCATTGATGGACCGGGTTCGTAGCCCGCGAGCCGAACCTGAAGGCCCGCCGTCCCGAGGCGGTCGCGACCTCGTACCTCTGGGGGCTGGCCTCCTGCGGGTCGCTGTGGGTGAAGCCGCTGGCGTTGGCCCAAGGGACGAGGATGACCGTGCCGGCGGTGACGCAAATATTCTCGACGAGCAGGACGGCCGTCATCGTCCCCGACGGTTCGTTGGGATGTGTTCCGCCGAGAATGAGAACGCGGCCGCCGTCGCGACCGCTTTTATAAAGGTAGACGGGGGTGTCTCCGGGCGTATTTTTAAGGACGGGGGCGTAGTCGCTCAGCTTGCGGGCCGCGGTCAATCCGGGGCTCGGAAAGACCGCGTCCGGAGGACGCATGCTGAGGAATTCCCGTCCCGAAACGAAGACGAGGAGTCCGGTCAGGATGGTCATCGCGGCGGCGGATATTTTTTTCATGGTCAGGCGATCAGAAGCAGTCGGAGGAGGAGAAGGGTGAGGACCAGAACGATCCCCGCCTGCTTCCAGAAATTTTTTTCGCGGAACAGCAGGAGGGCGCAATGACCGCTCAAGTAGAGAACCATGAGATGATAGAGGACGCGCATGGTTAGAGGACCTTTTCGAGGATGGGCGCGAGAACAAGAACGGCGACGCTCCAGGTCAGCGTCAGACACGCCGGAACAAGCGAGGCGCGGAGGACGCGCAGAACGCCCGTCGTCCCCGCGACTTGGGCCGAGAACCGCGAGGCCATGGCCGACGGCGGGACGAGGTCTCCGAGGCCGACGATGGCCGAGAGGGCGGAGGTCGTGACCAGGGCGTTTTTCCCGATGAGGGCTAAGAGAACGGGAACGCCGAGGACCGAGGCCGCTCCGAACGCCGAAACGCCGCCGAAGAGCGGCATCCCGACCGCGATACCGGCGTAAAGAAAGGCGGGCGGAAGGGCGAGAAACGTCGTGACGGCCCAGCCGCGCGCGCCGGTCAGCGCCATGACCTGGATGAACATTCCGACGCCGGCCAGAATGGAAAGGATGGGCATGGCTTCCGCGAGGGCGTCCCGGGTGGCTTTCCAGAAATTGAAGCGTCGCCCGCAGACCAGCCCGGCCAGGCTCCCCAGGAAAAAGACCGCAGGCAGACCGAGGCGGGACACGAGCGGGACCCGGACGTTCTGGAGGACCATCAGGACGACGACGAGGAGAAGCGGAAGGTACAAGCGGAACCCGCGTGACGTTCCCGGCGCGGCCGGCAGAAGCGAGCTCATCTCTTCGCGGCTCACGGGCCGGACGTCCCGGAGGCCGAGCCAGAGGGCGGTGAACACGGCGAGCGGGATGACGATGAGGAGAAGCGGGGCGCTCAAACCGCTGTACGGCATATCGACGCCGCCGCCCATGATCATGGCCGGGATGTTGACGGGCGGAGCGATCATGCCGAAGATCGCGCCCATCGCGACGAAGGCCGCGGTTTTAAGCCGGGGCAGTCCGAGCTTCGTCAGCACGGGGGCGATGATCGGGCCGATGCTCAGGACGGCCGCGAGCGACGACCCCGTGATCATCCCCGGGAACATGAGGAGGAGCATGGCCGTGAGGAGAAGTCCGGGCCGGCTCTTATAAAAGGTTTTTAGGATCGCCGCGGCGAGACCGTCGAGACTCCCGGATCGCTGGAGGGCTTTCATGAAGATCATGGCCGAAGCGATGATAAGAATGATGTCGAAGAAACCGAAGGCGCCCTCGACGAGATGCCGGGCGGCGAACCCCTGCCCGTCGAGGAGGGCGCCGGCGAGCGCGGCGCCGGCGAGGGCGACGCCCATCGGCAGCTTGAGCCCGACGCCCAGGGCGACGAGCGCCGCGACCATGAACAGCAAGATCAGATATTCAGGCATTCATTTTATCTAAAAGCGATCCGGGTCGGAAAAGGCGTTACTTTTTGAAAATCGACTTCAGCAGCTCGACCGCGTCGAGCGATTTTTCGACTTCGAAGAGCGGGATGGCGTGGGCCGCGCAGATTTTCGTGAACAGGCCGTCTTTGTTGCCCGCCTTGACGACGAGGACGGCCTTCGCCGCGGGGAGGAACTCGGAGATCAACTCGTCGGTCAATTCGCCCCGCCGCTCGGCGCCGCCGAGGTGCATCGCCAGCACGGGGGTCGCCGTCCGCTTCGCTTCGGCCAGGAGGTCGCGGACCCGGCCGGTCTCTTTGGCCGTATCCACGCCGGCCGCGCCGAGGCCTTTCATGCTCGCGCCGATGACGAGGACGAGCGTTCGCCGGTCCCGCAGGTCCTTGTCCGTAGCGAGCTTGACCAGCGTCGCCGGGAGCTCGGCCCGCTTGGCCAGGTTCGCGGCGATGACGGCTTCCGCGCTCTGGCCCGCGGAGGTGATCAGCAGCGGAGGCTCGAAGAGAGCCTGGGGACTTTGGGCGGGAACGCGGGCGGCCAGGGTCGCGACCGAAAAAACGACAAGCCGGACAATCGAGGTCCGCCGATCGGTCATCGCGCCCTCCTTCTCCGCCAGGTCCTTAATAACCCGCCCCGACGCCGTCGCGGCGGGAATCGGCGCCGCCATGGATGACATGTCTGTCGCGCAGGATCATGACCCCCTGCGCTCCGCCGAAATATTTATCATAGGGCTCTTTGAGCGAGATCGTGTGGCCCATCTGTTCCAGGGCTTTAAGCACGGACTCGGAAATGCGCGGTTCGACGGCGAGGACGCCGGGCCGGCCGTTGGCCGAAGACGTAAAGAACCGCGGCGCTTCGATGGCTTCGTCGAGCGACATCCCGAACTCGACCAGGTTCAGGATGATCTGGCTGAGCGTGGGAAAAATGCGCGTTCCGCCCGGAGAGCCGAGCGTCAGGACCGGCCGGCCATCCTTGAGGACTATGAGCGGACCCATGTTGCTGACCGGACGGCGGCCGGGGTTCGGCGCGTTGAGCGAGGCCGGGTCGGTCGAGAAGTCGGCCATATGGTCGTTGAGCAGGAATCCCGTGCCCTCCGGAACGATGCCCGTGCCGAAGAAGTCGTTGATCGACTGGGTGAGGGCGACGATATTGCCGTCCGGGTCGATGACCCCGACGTGGGTCGTGTTCCCCTCGCGGTCCTGAAGACGGTCGAGCCGCGAGAACGGATACGAGCCGGCAATACGGTCGGGACGGATTCCGTTCCGGACGCGGGCCGCATATTCGGCCGAAAGAAGAGACCCAAGGGGCATGGGCGTGAACCCGGGGTCGGCATCGTAACGGTCCTTGTCGGCAAAAAGGAAACGCAAAGCTTCGCTCAAATGGTGGATGTAGGGCGCGGAATTGTGTCCCCAGGCTTTGAGCGGCCAGGGCTCGGCGATGTTCAAGAGCTGAAGGATATGAAGCCCCCCCGCGGCCGGCGGCGGCGCCGCGTAAATGGTGAGGCCTTTGTATATTCCCAGGACCGGTTCAACTTCAAGGGGCCGGTAGTTCTCCAAGTCGGCCAAGGACATGACGCCGCCCTTGTCGTGGACCGCGGCGACGATCTTTCGGGCGATATCCCCCTTATAAAAAGCGTCGATGTCGCCCGCCGCGATCGATTTCAAGGTCCGGGCCAGGTCGGGATTCCGCAGGACGTCTCCCGGCTCATAGGGAATCCCTTGGTTTAGGTAACACGTCGCCTCGCCGGCGTTGCGAAGGAGCTTTTCGTATTCGTCTTTGTTGATGGCGCTGAACGTCGAGCTGACGGGGAATCCCCGCTCGGCGATCTCGATGGCGCGGGCCGCGGTCTCGGCCAACGTTTTCGTCCCGTATTTTCGAAGGGCGTAGGCCCAGCCCGCGAGCATGCCGGGGACGCCGACCGCCGTTCCCCGCGCCGTCCGCCATTCGTCCATCGCGTCGCCCTTCTCCCGGAACATCGTCGGCGTCGCCGCGGCGGGGGCCTGTTCGCGGAAATTGACGACCGTGACTTTTTTCGTCTTGGCGAGATAAAGGACCATAAATCCGCCGCCGCCGATCCCCGAGGCGAACGGTTCGACGGCGTTCAGGGTGAAAGCCGTCGTCACGGCCGCGTCCACGGCGTTTCCGCCGCGTTTCAACATGTCCCGTCCGGCCTCGGCAGCGAGGGGATGCGCGGCCACGACCATGGCCTTCGTCCCCACGTAGTTGAACGGCGCGTGGCGGTCGGCCGGCGGCTGCGCGAGACGTACCGGGGGTTGCGGCCGGCAGGTCACGGCCGCGAGCAAGATGAGGGCGAGAACGGAGGCCAGTCCCGCGGGCCTCACGCGTTTTCGTCCTGCATCAATTTTTTGAGCTCCTCCTCGGAGGGCAGGTCCTCGATCGCGTTCAACCCGAAATAGGCCAGGAATTTTTCGGTCGTGCGGTAGACGAGCGGCCGGCCGGGGGCCTCCTTCCGGCCGACGATCTTGATGAGCTTGTTTTCGAGCAAGGTGTGCAGCGCGTACGTGGAGTCCACGCCCCGGATCCCTGAGATCTCGGCTTGGGTCACCGGCTGATGATAGGCCACGGCGGACAGCGTTTCGAGAGCCTGCGCGGAGAGCTTCTTTTTCCTCTCGATCTGGAGGAGCTTGCGGACGTAGGGATCATAGCCCGGCTTCGTCGAAAAGACGTAGCCGCCCGCCGAGGGAATGACCCGGACGGCGCTTTCAGCGGCGTCATAGCGGGCGACGAGGTCGCGCAGGGCCATTTCGACCTCCTCCGCCGATACGGCGTCGCCCAGGACCTCCGCGATTTTCGCCGGCGTGAGCGGCTCGACCGAAATGAAAATCAGGGCTTCGAGGACCTCCGTCAAATGATCGATCATGCGTTCCCTTTCGCCGGGCCGTCCTTGCGGAGCCAGACCGTGATGGTGTGGAAGAGCTGTTCCTGCATCGCGACGACGAGCCGGGCTTTGATGAGCTCGAGCAGGCAGAAGAACGCGATGAGGGCTTCCTCGAGCGTTTCCTGGGCGCCGAGGTAGTCCAGAAAATCGAGATGGTCGCGCTCCCGGAGAAGGGCGACGATCTCGTCCATCTTGCCGGCCATCGAGATCTCTTTGGTTTTGACGACGCGCCGGTCCTCGGCCTCCCGCCGCTTCATCATCGTGAAAAACGACTCGGCGAGTTCGAACAGCGAGACCTCGATGAGGTCGAGGTCCTCCTCCGGAAGCGGACCGGTCAGGGCCGTCCGCCGCCAGACCTGCGACATCTCGTCCTCTTTTTCGCGAAGCACGGCGCAAGCGGCCTTGATCTTCTGGTAGTCCACGAGGCGGTCGACGAGCTCCCGGCGCGGGTCGATCTCGGGCTCGACGGGCTGTTCGCGCGGGAGCAGGATCTGCGACTTGATGTAAATGAGGAGAGCGGCCATGAGCAGAAATTCGGCTTCGCGGTCGAGGTTGATGCGGTCCTTGCGGCCGAGGTAATCGAGATATTCCCGGGTGATGACGGCGATCGGGATGTCCTGGATGTTGATCTTCTTTTTCTTAATCAGAAAGAGGAGCAGGTCGAGGGGCCCTTCAAAGACCTCGAGTTTGACCTGATAGCCCTCCGCGGCGGTTGTCTGTTCGTAGTCCGTCGTGACCATCGGTTTAGGTGAGCTCATAAGTCGGCCGCACGACGGAGCTTGCCATATCCGGTCAGAACCCCAGGGCGGCGCGGACCTCGGCCATGGTCGCCGACGCGACCTTGCGGGCTTTCGCGTTTCCGGCTTCGAGGATCTCCCAGACGCGCGCCGGAGACCGTTCGAATTCCGCGCGCCTCGCCTGGACCGGAGCGAGCTCTTTTAGGAGATACTCCAGGACGACCTTTTTGCAGTCCAGGCATCCGATACCGGCGGTCCGGCAGCCGTGGGCGACTTCGTCCTGCGTGCCCTTGGGAACGAACGCCCTGTGGAGGGTGAAGACCGGGCAGTCGTTGGGTTCGCCGGGGTCGGTCCGCCGCATCCGGCGCGTATCCGTGACCATGGGCAGGATCTTTTCGCGTATGACGTCGGGCGGGTCCTTGATGAGGATCGCGTTCCCGAACGATTTGCTCATCTTCCGGCCGTCCGTGCCGGCCAGCCGGGGGACTTCGGTCAGCAGCGTCTGAGGTTCGGGAAAGATCGGGCCGAAGATCCGGTTGAAGCGCCGGACGATCTCTCGCGTCAGCTCAAGATGGGCGGCCTGGTCCTCGCCGACGGGCACGAAGTCCGCCTTGTAGATGACGATGTCGGCGGCTTGGAGGACGGGATAGCCCAAAAAGCCGTACGTGTTGAGGTCCCTGTCCTGGATCTCCTGCTGCATCTCCTTGAACGTCGGGACGCGCTCGAGCCAGGGCAGGGGGGTGATCATGGATAGGACGAGATGGAGTTCGGCGTGTTCCTGGACGTCGGCCTGGAGGAACATCACGCATTTCTCCGGGTCGAGCCCGACGGCGAGCCAGTCCAGGGCGACCTCGAGCGTGTTGGGCTTGATGACTTTGGAGTCCATGTACTCCGAGCTCAGAGCGTGCCAGCCGACGATCGTGTAGAAACACCGGTAGACGTCCTGGAGTTTCAGCCAGTTGCGCAAGGCGCCGACGAGGTTGCCGAGATGTTGCGGTCCCGTCGGCCGGACCCCGCTGAGGACGATTTTCCTGTCGTGTCCGCTCATCCGAGTAAGATGTCGATGAAGATCTGGATCGGGGCGATGATGATGTTCAGCAGGCCGAAATAGATGAAGGCGATGACGATGAGGAATCCGTAGGGCCGGAGGCGATCGTAGCGCATCGCTGCCTGGTCGGACAGCAAGCCCATCAGGACGCCGCTCCCGTCCAGCGGCGGAACGGGGATCATGTTGAACACGGCGAGATAAATGTTGATGATGACGAGGAAGTACAGGACGAGGGCCAGTCCCTCCAGCGGATAGAGGCCGCGCGGAAGAGCGGCGCGCAGGATTTCGGGGTTCTTGAACAGGGTCCGGACGATAATCCGCAGGAAGCG
>JBGOYP010000033.1:0-13623 GCA_041479785.1 Candidatus Aminicenantia bacterium
GCCGGAGCGTCTCACGAGGACGTCGTTCAAGCCTTGGAAAGCCGCGTTCCGAAATCCAGGCTTTTTGTGGACATCAGCACCATGAAATATTTCGTCCGCGGCGGACGCGTCAGCCCCGTCAAAGGGTTCATCGGCCGGCTTCTTCATATCAAGCCGATCCTGACCCTGAACGAGGACGGCAAGGCCACCGAGGGCGGTAAATCCTTCAGCCGGCGCGGCAACATGGCGAAGATCCTCAGACAGGTCCGGTCGATCGCCCGAAAACATGGGATCGAGCAATACGCGGTGGTCCATGCCCTGGACCCCGGGCGCGCCGAACTGTACGGCAAAAAACTCACCGCGATCCTGGGTTTGAAACCCGCGTTCATCGGTCCCGTGGCTCCCGTCATCGGCGTCCACGCGGGAGATGGCGCGGTCGCGATCTGCCTGGTCCACAAATAACTTATGAGCCTATCGGCTTATCTTTTTTGGTCCGCCCTGGCCGTGTTTCTCTATATGACCGGCCTGTTCGTCGTCGCCCTTGTCCGGAAGGACAATTCTCTGGCGGACATCGGTTGGGGGCTCGGCTTCATCCTGGTCGCGGCGCTCACGTTTTTTATCGAACCTGGATTCACGCTTCGCTCGCTCCTCGTCACCGGCCTGGTCGTCATCTGGGGGCTGAGGCTGGCCGTTTACGTTTTCATCCGCAACACCGGACGGTGCGAAGATTTCCGTTATGCAAAATGGCGCCGGGAATGGGGACGCCGGTTCATTTTGAGGAGTTATCTTCAGGTCTTTCTTCTCCAGGGCCTGTTCATGCTCATCATCATCTATCCGGTCGTGCTCGTGAACCGGTCCGCCGACGGCCCGTGGACGGCCTGGGACGTTTTCGGCGTGGCCCTCTGGCTTCTGGGATTTTTCTTCGAATCCGTCGGCGATTTTCAGCTCCTCCGCTTCAAACGCGACCCGGCCAACAAAGGAAAGATCATGACGACGGGATTATGGGCGACGACCCGGCATCCCAATTATTTTGGAGAAGCGACCCAGTGGTGGGGGCTATTTGTGATCGCCCTCTCGGTCCGCTTCGGCTGGACGGCCGTCGTCAGCCCGGTCACGATCACGTTTCTCCTGCTCCGCGTCTCCGGCGTCACCAGGCTCGAAAAGAAATACGAAGGGAACCCGGAATTCGCCGCCTATGCCCGCGCGACGAGCGCCTTCATTCCGAGAAAACCGAGGAAACGCTAGGCCGGCTATTTTGTCAAATTCGACGTGCAAGCCGGGCAGCGGACGGCCTTGATCGGAATCGCCGTAACGCAGAAGGGGCATTCCTTGGTCGTCGGGACGGCCGGCGCGGGAGCGGGCTTGCTCTTCAGCCGGTTGATCTGTTTCACGACGACGAAGATCGCGATCGCGATGATCAGGAATTCGAAGACCGTGTTTAAAAAGAGGCCGTAATTGAGCGTGGCGGCGCCCGCGTCTTTCGCCTGTTTCAGGGTCTCAAAGGTCTTCCCCGACAAATTGATGTAGAGGCTGGCGAAATCGACCTTGCCGAGCAACAGCCCGATCGGCGGCATGAGGATGTCGTTGATGACCGACGTCACGATCTTGCCGAACGCCGCGCCCATGATGAACCCGACGGCCAGGTCCATGACGTTGCCGCGCCGGACGAATTCGCGGAATTCTTTAAACATGTCTCCTCCTTTCGACCGGACCCGACGGTGGTCCTTCGCTGACGTTACTATAGAAATTTCGTCGGCTCGCGTCAACAGAAGTCCGCAATGAGCACCGCGTCGACACTCGGAGGACCCCCTCCGGCCGGCGGAAATCGCCTACACAACCCTCCCTATTTGGGATATAATGAACGGGTTACGCCGGCCGCAGTCCAAGGAGAACGAGAATGAAAAAACGGGCGTGGATCACGATCCTCCTCCTGGTTTCGTCCGCGTCGGTCTCGGCCGACGTGAGCAGCCTGTCCCATCTCTTTCTTCCGGGGAACGGGCTCAAGGACACGGACGGCGACGGGCTCGTCGATAAAGTCACCCTCGCCATCATCATTCCCGACAATCCGACCGCGACCGAGCTGGCTATCGCCGCCGATATCGCCGCGCGGGCCAACTTCGAAAGCCTGGCCCAGGACTTCGGCCTCGTGAAACGGGAATCCGAGGTCCCCAACATCGAACGCCTCGAAAACGCCATCCTTATCGGAATGAACGTGAAATGGCTCCGGGATGCCGTCCGCGGCAAGGACATCGCCGTCCCCGAGCTCGGGCCGACGCAGGGCTACGTCGGCATCTACACGACGAAAACCCAAAGCGGGCTCCTGCTCGTCGCCGGTTCGGACGATGCGCTTTTAAAGACGGGACGGGCGTTCTTTCTTCGCTGGCCATACCTTTGGGACGTCTGGGGACGGGCCGAAGGGGCGACATACGACAAGGTCGAAAAGGACGTCACCCAATACCTCTCCGGGGAGGGCGTGAAGCTTCAAAAAACGATCTTCCGCTCCGCCCTCTACGAGTTCCCGCCCCTCAAGAAGGGGCCGGGCGCTTTGAAAAAATTGAACTTCAACGGCGGCGAAATCAAAGACCTGAACATCGATATCGTCCTTCCCGACGAAGACGACCAAACGAAAACGGTCCGGGCCTTCAACGCCGTTCGCGCCCAGCACGCCCGGGGCCAAAAGACCGATGTCCTGTCCTATCCGGGATGCGCCCAGCTGACGTTCTGGATGCGCTACGGCAAGAAGAACGTTCCTGCGATCGTTCCGCGGGTCGGCTCGCCGAAGCGCATGCTGACGCCCACGTTTCGGGATACGGCCCGCGAAAGCACAGTGGTCAAGGATTTCGACCTGACCGGCGTTCTCTCGACGAAAGGCGCCTATGGCGACATGGACCGGGACGGCATCCCCGACACGCTCGAAAGCAAGGTCGTCGTCCCCCAATCCGGCGGGATCCGAGGCACGGCCGCCCTGGCCTCCAAGCTCGTCCTGAATACGGCCGGCGCGTCATTTCCGGTGATCTACCTCGACAAGGACATCGAGAACCGGAAAACCCTTGTCGCGCCCATCCTGGTCGGCCCGAATATGCTCGTCCAGGAATTGCAGCGGGTCGGGAAACTGGAAGCGCCCGCGCTCTTGAGCGCCTGCGGGGCGCTCGAAATCATCCCCAAGGCCTTCAACGCCTCGAACGCCCTGGCCATTCTGGCCGCCGATTCCATCGGCCTCGAGAAAACCCTGGCCTACTTCAACCAGGTCTTCCCCTATTTCGAAGAATATAAGAGCGGCCGGCCCCAGGTCGGAGACGTCGTCCCCGACCTGGAAAAATTCCTTAAAGGCGAAAAGGGCGCCGCCGAGGCGTTCTTCGCCCAAAGCCTGAAGAAGACCATTGAGGAGCTTAAAGACCGAGCGCTCGAATCGTTCTCGGCCGAACTCTACCTCCCCCGGAAAAACCCGAAATTCGAGGACGACGTGCGGAAGACGGTCACGGCCGCCCTCAAAGCCGACGCGATCACGGTCGACGGCTTCGCCATGAGCGACAGCAAAAAAACCTTCGAAAAGGAGCAAAATTTCTCTTGGGAGGGGACGGACGCCCTCGCCTTCCTGCAGGACAAGCTCAAAACGATCGCCAACCCGGCCGCGCCGCTCAAGGTCAGCGTCGGCGTCAGCGAGTCGGCCGACGTCCGTCAAAAGATCAAGAAGCAAATCGAAGCGTACTGTGCGGAATATCTCAAGGCGCCCTATGACGTCGAAGTCCTTTCGTCCTATAAGCAGGGGTTCTTCTGGATCCTCGAAAAAATCGTTCCGGCCTTGAAAGGAAAGCCGATCGCCCAGGTCGTCATCCGGTTCGCCGAAGAGGTCGAGGATTTCGGCCGGCCGAAACGGTTCTACAGCGAACCGACACGCTGGCTCCAAGAGCTCTACCCGATCGACGAGTTCATGGCGAAGGAGCTGGGACTGCCGCTAGACAGGATCCATTTCGAGCTCGCCCCGGCGGGCGGGCCGACCTACCGCGTCATCGCCAACGACGCGAAGAACGTCGCCCTCCTCGAGCAGAGCTTCTCTCCGGAAGTGCGCGAGATCCCCTATCTCAAGGCCCTCCCGGAATGGGGCACGGTCAAGGTCACGACGGGTTGGGTCCGGCTCGAGCAAGGCGGCAAATCCCTATTCCACGGAACGCTTGATTCCGACCTTGAGAAATTCTGGGACTTCTATCAAAACCAGGTCCTCGTCCCCCTCTACGCCCAGATCATGCGCAAGACGAACAACGAGCCGACCTTCTCCAAGCAGCCCTATTTCAAACAGCTCCGGGTCGAGCTTTGGGCTAGCGAACCGGACTCCAGGCTCGGGCTGGACGAGGAGGTCGTGAGCTCGCTCGAAGCCATGCATGACGAGATCTATTTCGATACGCTCGACTTCCTCCGCGGCATCACGGAGATCGACCTCGAAGGCCAAGAGCTGCCGGAGGTCACATCGCGCGTCTCCGCGCCTGGCAACGTCTTCCCCATGATCCATCCGTCCTCGGAAGGCGAAGCGCCTCGGGTCAAAGTCACGCTCGAAGACTGGCTGTCCGCCTCTCCGTCGCTCATCCTCAAATGGAAGGACAAGGGTCGCGACGAAACCACCCGAAAAATCGCTTTTCCAACCTTGAAAAGCAAGGCCCTGACCGTTCCCCTTCTCGTTTATAACGGACTCGAAGACAAGATCGAATGCCTGACCGTGACGATGGAGTTCGAGCGCGACGCGGATTATCTGGCGCTCCTGGATATCCTCGGCTCGTACCGCGACCTTTCGGATAAAGGCCTGCTCGTCGCGCCGCTGAGCTATCCGAATCTCACCGCGATCAAGCTCCGGCTCAAGGCGAAAGACATGGAGAAAGAGGAAACGCTTCCGGTCGTCGAACCCGAGCCCGCGGCGAAAACATCGCCGCGTCCTTTCAAGCCGGGCGAGCCGGTCGTGGACACGAGCGCGATTCTGTCGCCCGAAATGGTCGAAGAGGTCGTCGCCCGTCTGGCCCAATCCCCCCTCCTCCAAACGTATGTCGGCGGCACATCCTACGAGCGCCGGGCCGTTCCCGTCATCGAGGTCTACAAACCCGCCGGCCCGTTCATCTCCATTCCCCGGCTCATCGCTCAGAAACCGACGCTTTTTCTCGTCGGCCGGCAACACGCCAATGAAGTCTCGTCCACGAACTACATCCTGAAACTCGCCGAATTGCTGGCCACGGACAAGGCCACGCAGGACTATCTCAACAAGATGAACTTCGTCTTCCAGCCGATGGAGAACCCGGACGGAGCCGCCCTCGCCTACGACCTCCAGAAGCTGACGCCGTTCCACAGTCTCCACGCCGGGCGGTACGGCTCGCTCGGCCTGGACGTGGGGTCCATGGCCGGTTCGTCGCGGCCGATCCTCCCCGAAGCCTTCGTCCGCCGCGACCTCACGGCCAAGTGGCAGCCGGACATCGCGCTCAACCTGCACGGCTATCCATCTCACGAATGGGTTCAACAGTTCTCAAACTATTCGCCATACTTGTTTCGGGAATATTGGATCCCCCGCGGCTGGTACGTTTTCTATAATTATCTCGACCAGGCCCTCTATAAACCATATAAGGACGCCGGCGAGGACCTTCGGGCGTTCATCGTCGGCGAAATGCAGGCCGACCCCCGCCTCAAGGAGTCGAACAAGAAATTTTACGAACGCTACGACCGCTGGGCGGCCCGCTGGGAGCCGCATCTTGATTATCTCGAACTCTACGACGGGCTGAACATATATTCGAAACGGCGGTCCTCGACCGAAAGCCGGCTGTCCCAGCGGACGCAAACGACGTTCGTCTCGGAGACACCCGAGCTCATGGACGAAACCGCGCGCGGCGCTTGGCTCGACTTTCTGTCGACGCAGGGCCTCACCTACCTCCGGGCTCATCTCAAATACCTGGCCCAGGCTAAATATGAGGTCGCCCGCTTCGAGGAGGAAACGGGCGAGCGGGTCCGGATTCAGTTCGTCCGCGGCCGGCCGGGAACCGTCAAAAAATAGCGGTCCGGCTCGACTTGGTAAATATTTTGGCTTGTGTTAATATATTGAACACAAATGGAATCGAGCGACGCCCTTCTGGTCATCGGCCGGGATTCCCGGGTCTATGACGCCCTGAACGAACCCCGCATCGGGCACGATTTCCGGCTGTATTTTTGCGGCAAGAATGAGGACCTCGAAGCCTTCCTCAGGGAGAACTCCGTCCGGATCATTATTCTGGATACCGAGGAACCCGCGTCCGGCGATATCGACATCCTGGTCCGGTTGAAACGGTTCGACCCTCTCCTGGACGTGATCGTGGTCGGCCCCGTCGCCCGGCCCGAAGATATGCTGGAATGGGTCGACCGGGGAGCGTCGGACGTGCTCGTCCGGCCGCTCGACATCTCGGCCGCCGCAGTCGCGCTCCGGAAGCTGGTCGGAAAGCGGGACTTGCGCCGGGAGACGTTCAAGCTCGAAAAACAGCTCGAAAAAAAATACGTCTTCCAGGGCATGGTCAGCAAGAACCCCTACATGTTCGAGATCTTCGCCACGATCGAAAACATCGCCCGGTTCGTGACGAGCGTCCTCATCACGGGCGAGACGGGGACGGGGAAGGAAATGGTCGCGCGGGCCATTCATCAATTGAGCGCGGTCCGCAATCGCCGTCTGGTCGTCTGCGACTGCGCCTCGATCCCGGAGAGCCTGTTTGAATCCGAGCTCTTCGGCTATGTCCGCGGGGCGTTCACCGGGGCCGACCGGACGAAGAAAGGACTCTTCGAGGAGGCGCACGAGGGCGCGATTTTTCTGGACGAGGTCGGCGAAATTCCGCTCGCCGTCCAGGCCAAGCTCCTCCGCGTCCTCGAAAATCACCAGTTCCGGCCGCTTGGCTCGAACGAGACGAAACACGTCGACGTCCGGGTCATCGCGGCGACGAACCGCGACATCGCCTTGGCCACAAAACGGGGCGCGTTCCGCGAAGACCTCTATCACCGCCTGAACCGGATCGAGATCCGGATCCCGCCGCTCCGCGAGCGGAAAGAGGACGTTCCGTTGCTCATTCATCACGTTCTCGAAACGATCGACCGGGCCTACGGCAAAAGCGTGAAAGGCGTCTCGCGCGACGCCCAGAAACGGCTGTTGCGCTACAGCTGGCCCGGCAACATTCGCGAACTCGAGAACGTCCTCCAAAGCGCCGCCCTGGCCACGAAGAAGGACTTCATCGACGTCCCCGACCTCCCAAAAATCCTGCGCGACGCCAAAGCCGCGGGCCTGACGCGCTTCGCGGCCGGGACCGAGAAGCTCGCGAGCCTCGACGAGGTCGAAAAAGACTATATCCGCCACGTCCTGAGCGCCATGAAGTTCAACCTCAAGAAGGCGGCCGGCGTCCTCGACATCTCCCGGACGACGCTCTACAACAAGATGGAAAA
Organism: Candidatus Aminicenantia bacterium; assembly: GCA_041479785.1. Taxonomy (GTDB): domain Bacteria; phylum Acidobacteriota; class Aminicenantia; order Aminicenantales; family UBA4085; genus JBGOYP01. The sequence goes on from JBGOYP010000033.1 coordinate 7,408, forward strand.
GTACGGGATCACCCGCGAGAAAAACTCCTAACGATTCGGGCGGCCGCGCGTTCCGGCCGGCTCAGGACCGCCGCACAATCGAGAAGACCGGACCGAGATAATTCAGCCCGTCGAATCGAGGTCGTTCAACGCCAGGGAAATATTTTGAAGTCCGTGGTCGAGAATATCCGCGGGGACGCCGAACCCGAGTCGGAAATGCGACGGCTCTTCGAAAAAATGCCCCGGGACGACCGCTGTGTCATACCGCTCCCGGAGAGTCCGGGCCAGCGCATCCCCACCGTCGGCGCGGCCGAGGACGCAAGGAAAGCCGAGGATGCCCGCGTTCGGCTCGACCCAAGCGAGCCGGCTTTCGCCCGCCATGAACCGGGTGACCGTCTCCCGGTTCTCGTCCCGCATCTTCTGCGTCCGCGCCTTGAGCGCGTCCAAATGGGGGAAGGCGCGCGTCGCGAGCTGTTCCGCCAGGTAGACGTGCTCGACGTGCAAATGGTCCAGAACGCGGCGCATTTTCGAAGCGAGCGCGGCGGGTGCAAGGATCCAGCCGCAACGGAATCCGGCCAGGCCGTAGACCTTAGTCAGGCTCGAGCTGACGCAAAGGCGCTCGCTCTCGCCGAACGCCGTCCGGGCCGCCTCGCCGTTCATGTAGTCTAGATAAATCTCGTCGATGAACAGCACGGCACCCTTTCCCTCGGCGACGCGGGCTAGCGACCGGATGTCCTCGCGGGAGAGGAACGCCCCGCTCGGATTGTGGAGGTTGGTCATCAGGACGAGCTTCGTTCCGTCGGGCACGGCAGCCGCGAATTCGGCCGGGTCGATCCCGTAGCCGCGCTCGAACCTGCGTTCGAACCTCCGGACGTCGGCGCCGACGGCGCGCGTGCAGGACAGGAACGGCTCATAGGCGGGTTTCTCGACGGCCGCGATATCGCCGGGCTCGAGCAGGGCGGCGCAGACGATGAAGATCGCCTGGGACGTGCCCAGGGTAGGCACGACCGCGGCCGGGTCCGTTCCGTGGCGCGCGGCGATCGCCTCGAGAAGGGGCCGGAAACCGTAAGGATGGTCGCCGTTGATTTCCACGCCGTCGAAGCTCACGGGAACGTCCTTCCGGAGCAGGGGCGGCATGCCGCTGCGGCTGAGATTATAGCCCGCCGCGCTCCGAAGCTTGGCCCATTCCATGTATTCAACCGACCGAAACGCCATGGGGAATTCCTTTCTTTCCGGACAGTTCATAAAAAATCAGGCCGGCGCCGATGATGCCCAGGCCGACGAGCGATTTGAAAAACGCGGAAATAAAGACGTTCACCACGACGGCGGCCGAAATCAGAAAAAAGAGCGCGGGGACGACGGGATAGCCCCAAGCCCGGTAAGGCCGCGCCGCGTCCGGCATCTTCGACCGCAGGACGATTAAGGCGAGCGCCGTCAGCCCGAAAAAAATCCAGTCGCCGAAGGTCACGTATTGGAGAAGCCGGCCGTAGGTGTTGGTGACGAGAAGACAGGTGGCCCAGGAGGATTGAAGCAGAATGGCGATGTGGGGCGAGCCGAAACGGCGATGGCGTCTCGCCGCAACGGGAAGAAACATCCCGACCTCGGCCATCGACTGGTAAACCCGGGCCCCGGTCAGGATGAAAACGTTGGCGATCCCGAATGTCGAGACGATGATCGCCAAAGAGACGAAGCGGGCCCCCCACGGGCCGACCATCGCGGAGAAGGCGTCCGAGGCGAGTTTCGTCGATCCCGCGATCGCAGCGATGGGCAGGGCTTTGACGTAGACGACATTGGCCAGGACATAAACGACGATGACCAGGCTGACGCCGGAGATGATGGCCCGCGGCATGGTCCGGGCCGGATTCTTCACTTCGCCCGCGATGAAGTTCAGGTTCTGCCAGCCGCCGTACGAGAACAGCGCCGGCATGAGGGCCAAACCCAAAGCGCTCAGGAGGTTCAGGCTGACGCCTCCGGGAAAGACGGGCCCTAACGCGGACGCGGGAGACCTCGCCAGGACCAGCCCGACGATGATCAAGGCCGCGAGGGCCCCGATCTTCAGGGCGGTGAACACGTTTTGAACGATGCTCCCCGGCCGGAGGCCGAGGATGTTGACCGCCGACAGAAGCCACAGGATCCCGGCTGCGGCCGCGGTCACGCCCACGCCGGTCAACGGCAGAAACGTGCCGACAAACCGGGCGCACGTCGTGGACACCGCGGCGATGGCGCCCGTCTGAATCGTGCTGAACAAAGTCCAGCCGAAGAGAAATCCGAGCCGCGGAGAAAAAGCGCGTTCGAGGTAGACCACTTGCCCGCCCGACCGGGGAAAAAGCGCGCCGAGCTCGGCGAAGCAGAGGGCGCCCAGAAACGCCACGACGCCGCCGACGGCCCAGACGAGAAGGAGTTGGGCGGAGGTCTGGAGGAACTTGGCGCTCTCGGCCGAATTCATGAAGATGCCCGACCCGATCATCGCCCCGCTCGAGACCATGGCCGCGTCGAACCAGCCGAGCTTTCGTCCCGAAGGAGATTCCGCAGTCATGGTCGAACTAATCTAATACAGCTCCTCCCGCGAAATCAATGCGCTCCGGCGTTCAGGTTCGATTCTTCCGCTGTTGCCATCGCGGTCCGTTTTCGCTACAATGACGAACGCCGCTTAACGCATCAGAGGAGGACATTCATGAAAAAACGACTGACGTTCATCCTGATCGGGCTTCTGGCCGTCGGAATGTTCGTGACGTCCGGATACGGCCAGACGGCCCGCGAGGTCCTTGATAAAATGATCCAAGCCCAGGGCGGGCGCAAAGTGCTGGAGAGCATCAAGGACTCGACGATCATCGGAAGCATGGAGATGATCCAGATGGGCTTCAACGGCACGATCACGATGTACCAGAAAGAACCCAACAAGATGCGCATGGACATGGACCTCAACGTCCAGGGCATGACCATGACCATCACCCAAGCCTTCGACGGCGAGAAGGGATGGACGACCAATCCCCAGACCGGCGCCCAGGAATTGACGGGTAAGCAGAACGAGGACATGCGGCGCCAGGCGCTCGGCAACGACGCCACGCTCAATCCCGAAAAATACGGCATCACCTTCACCTTCAAGGGGAAAGAAAAGATCGGCGACAAGGACTATCTTGTCCTCGAACAGACGTATAAGGACGGCGAAAAGGTTTCGCTGTTCATCGACCCGGCCACGTATCTGATCTACAAGACCAAGGGCAAGGCGACCGACCAGGCCGGCAGCGAGATCGACGCCGAAACCATCATAGGCGACTATAAGAAGGTCGGCGAGACCCTGGTCGCCCATTCCATGACCATCTATCAGAACGGGGCCGAATTCATCCGGATGACGTTCACCAAGGTCACGTTCAATCCGGGGCTCGACGATTCCCTGTTTAAAATGAAATAAACGATGATGCGCTCCGGCACGATCCGTCCGGTTCTGATCGGGATCGCTCTTCTCTGCGCCGCGGCTTGCGCCATCAACCCCGTCACGGGCAAGCGCGAACTCAGCCTGATCTCGGAACAACAGGAGGTCGAACTGGGGAAGCAGACGGACGCAGAGATCGGGCGCGACTACGGCTATTACGCCGACCCGAACCTGACCCGATATGTCGCAGCGGTAGGGACCGAGATGACCCCCCGCACCCATCGTCCCAAGCTCGACTATCATTTCGCGATCCTCGACACGCCGGTGGTCAACGCCTTCGCCGCGCCCGGCGGCTACGTCTATGTCACCCGCGGCATCCTCGCCCTGATGAACTCCGAATCCGAGCTGGCGACAGTCCTCGGCCATGAGCTCGGCCACGTCAACGCGCGGCACAGCGTGCGGCAGATGAGCAAGATGCTCGTCGTCCAGGCAGGACTTGCTCTCGGCAGCGTTCTGAGCGACACCTTCGCCAAGGCCGCCGGTCTCGCCGGCGTCGGGGCCCAACTCCTCTTCCTGAAATTCAGCCGGGACGACGAAAGGGAAGCCGACGCTCTCGGCGTCGCGTACTCCCGCGCCGGCGGATTCAACGCGGTCGAGATGGTGCACTTCTTTTCCTCGCTCGAGCGCTACGGTGACCTGTCCGGGGGCCAAAGTGTGCCCGGTTTTCTATCGACGCATCCTCTCACGAGCGAACGGATCCAGAACGTCAAGGGTCTCCTCGGCGAGCTCGACGCCTCGCGTCCGACGAACCGCGAGGCCTACCTCCGCGGACTCGACGGCCTTGTTTACGGGGACGACCCTCGCCAAGGCTACGTCGAGGGGGCCGCCTTCTACCATCCGGAGATGCGATTCGCGTTTTCCATCCCGACGGGATGGAAGGTCCAGAACACGCCCGCTCAGGTGACTCTCGCCGACGAGAAGGGGGACGCGGCGATCGTCCTCCGGGCGGAGTCGTCGGACGACGACCTGGCCGCGTTCGCCCGGAAAAAAGCCGGGACGATCGAAGGCTGGACGTTCGTCAGCGAGCGCTCTTCTACGGTCAACGGCCTGGCGTCCTATCAGCAGGTCTGCGACATCGTCCGCCAAGACCAGGACACGCTGCGCGGCCGGATGTCGTTCATCCGGAAAGGGCCCCAGGTGTTTTATTTCACGGCCCTGAGCAAGGCCGTCGATTTCAACCGGTTCGACCCCGTGTTCCGTCAGGTCGTGGGGTCGTTCGGCGAACTCCGCGATCCGAAATATCTGGACCGGCGTCCCCGCCATATCGTCCTCCGGACGGCAGACGGGCAGCGCTCCTTCAAGGAGTATCTGGCCCAGGAGAATATCAAAGCCGACGGCTGGCCGATGATGGCGATCATGAACGGAATGTCCGGCACCGACGCCGTCCCCGAGCGCGGCCGGCTGGTCAAGGTTGTCCGCTAGCGCCCCTAAGTCGTCTCGATTTCCTTCAAGACGTCATAGGCCAGGCGCAGCGCCCTCAATCCTTCCTCCCCGCTGACCTTCCCCGTCGTACCCTCGGCCAGGCAGCGAAGAAAATGCTCGATCTCTTTTTTGAGCGGTTCTTCCTTCTTGATCTTCAGGGTCTTGATGTCGGTCTGCCGGCCGCTGAGGGGAAAGACCTTGACCTCCTGGTCGATATAATCGATCGAATAATACGACGTCGGCTCGAAGATCCGCAGCTTCCGGACCTTGCCCTGGTGGACGCGGCTGGCCGTCAGCGTCGCCACGCAGCCGGACTTAAATTCGAGGCGGGCGTTGGCGATGTCGATCTTGTCGGAGACGACATGGATGCCCGAGGATCGGATGACGTTCACCTCATCCTTGATGAGGGCGAGGATGATGTCCAGGTCGTGGATCATCAGGTCGAGGACGACGTCGACGTCGAGCGAGCGGGCCGAGAAGGACCCCAGGCGCTGGACCTCGATGAATTTCGGGTCCGAGATCATGTTCTCGACGGCCTCGACGGCGGGGTTGAAGCGCTCGAGATGGCCGACCTGAAGAATCAAGCCGTTCGCCCGCGCCGTCTCGACGAGCTGCTCGGCTTGCTCGATCGTCTCGGTGATCGGCTTTTCAACGAGGACATGCTTGCCGTGCTTGAGGAGGTTCATGGAGACCTGAAAATGGTCGGACGTCGGCGTGGCGACGATGCCCGCGTCGATCTCGTCGAACATCTCCTCGTAGTTCTGGTAGTAGTTCACGCCGTGGCGGTTGCCGATCTCAAGGGCCTTTTTGAAATCGATGTCGGCCACGGCGGCGAGCTCGGCCTCTTCCAGATAGGACGTGATCCGGGCGTGCTGCATGCCGAGATAGCCGACGCCGATGATCCCGACTTTGACTTTATCCATCGCGATGGTCTCTATCCTTTCCTGGCCAGGACCGCGATCCCGGCCGCTCCGGCCAGCTCCAAAGCCTCGGCCTTGTCAAAGAAGGCGACCCGGAGGGCTTCGAAACAAAGAGCGGCCGCCTTCGCCTCGGCCAGGCTCCGCAGGGTTTCAAGCCCGACCGCCGGGACATCGACCCTGAGATCCTGCCGGGTCCGGGCGACCTTGACGGCGACGGTCCCGTCGCCCGCCAACCGGCCGGCGCGCTTGATCGTTTCGTCCGTGCCTTCGAGTCCCTCCACGGCGACGATCGCCCGGTTCTTAACGATGACCGTCTGTCCGACCTCCAGGTCGGCGGCCGCTTTCGCCACGGCCCAGCCGAACGCGATATCGTCCGCGACCCGGCCGGACGGCGCGGCCGCGGTCAGAACGCCCTCGGGACAAAAATAAGGAGAGAGAAGGAATCCCGGGTCCCGGACGGTA
>JBGOYP010000034.1:0-13504 GCA_041479785.1 Candidatus Aminicenantia bacterium
AAACTTATGAGACGGGGCACGAGGCGCCTTCACTCCAGCTCTTCCAGGAGCTGGATGAGGACGGAGTGGTCCCCGTCGGGGACATCGAACGACACCGATTTGCCCTTAAAAATTCGTTTCGGCTGGTTATCGATCAGGAGCTGATATTTTCCTTTTTTGAGGAACTGGATGTCGATTCCCCGCGTCTCGATCGATTTCATCTCGAACCGGACTTCGTTTTCGGTGTAAAGGAAATGCCTGACTACGGCGCCTCCGTCCGCGGTGAAGACCCTTCTCCCCTCTTCGGTCAGGCGGATCTTCCCCGACGAGACATCGACGTCGTAAGACATCCCCTGAATAGACATCCGGGACAACGTCCCGCTTTTTTCCGGTTTGATCATGCCGAACCGGAATCCCTCCCAAGGCGTGAAATCGAGGTACTCCTCGGCGGCCACCAAGGCGAAGAGCGGGCCCCAGCTTTGATAACGCTGTCCCCCCGCCTCACCGGTCAGCGGATGGAAATTCTCGGGACAGAGCTGGAAATTGACCCAGCTGCGCATGAAGAGCAGGGCGCTTTTCTTGGCGAATTCAGAGGCGACGGCGTCAAAACCATAGGCTTTGAGGCCCTGGTAGACCAGATAATTGGTCGGCGGCCAGATCGTACCCCGCCAGTATTGCCGGCCGGGATTCTGAGGGTCGTTGAAGGCGGGGTCGTCCCGCGAGATCGTCGGAAGGACATAATCGCCCCAGAATTCCTTGGGATTCAAAAGGTGGCGGAGCAGAAGCTGGGCCCGTCCTTCGTCGGGGACCCGGGCCAAGAGCGCATAGAAGTTGGACGCGGCTTTATGCAAAGAGAAGCGGCCGTCCCAGTACCGGTCAAAATAGAATCCTTCGCGTTGGTTCCAGAGGACGGTATTGATGAGCTCCTTCATTTTTTCGTACTCGACGAGGTAGGCTTCAGCCTCGTCGTCTTTTTTAAGAACGCTCGCCGCTTGCGATAGGCACCAGGCGTCGAGGGCGTACAGGCAATTGAGGTCGAGGCAGTTCATCGTCAGCGTTCCCGTCTCTGCGTCGAACGGGACATCGTCCCAGTTCGGCAGGTCGTCCTGCCCCGATTCCCACTTGGCCCGCTGCTCGCCTGTCGCGGCGGCTTCCCATTCCGGGACCTTATCCGCGATGAGGTCTGCATCCGACCCCCACTCGAGGAGTCCGTCGCCGTTTCCGTCTCGCCGAGCCTGCCCGTTCGGCTTTTTGGCTTTCCAAAAGGCGTGCCAGCGCTTGAGGACCGGGTAAGCTTCGTTTAAGAGGCTCAGGTCGCCTGTCTTTTGAAAGAGCTTGAGGACGACGTAAGCCCCGACCGGAGGTTGGGAACGGTCGGAGGTCCCGGCGAACCGGCTGCGCCAGTTCGGGATATTCCCGTTCGGATATTGCGTCTCGCATACGGCGCGGACCGCGTCCGCGGCGAGCTGCGGATTTTCGACGGCAAGCTCAAGAGCGTTAAAAAAAGAATCCCAGGCGAAGATTTGCCAGTGATCGGGGGTCCCATCGGCTCGGTTGAAGATCCAACGCCGTCCGGCCGGCGTATACAATCGATGCTGGCCCGGTTGGTAGAGCATCATCCAGAAGAGATTATTCGTGATGGCTTCGGGAACCCCTTCGTAAAGTCCGTCGATCCGGGTTCTTTTCTGGGCGTATCGGTCCGCTTCGTCCTCGAGGATGGAATCGATGACCTTGAGGCTTTCATAGCGGAACATGTGTTTCCGGACGACATCGGCTCCGTCCCCGACGCTGGCGACGAAATAGAGGCTGCGGTCTTGGTCCTGAGCGAACGTGACCGAGACTTGGTCGCCCTCGGCCAGCGATGAGGCGTCCCCCCGTCTGTGCGTCCAGATGACGCAGGATACAGGTTGCGGACCTCGCGATTCGGCCTGGATTTGGCCGTTGGCTAGGACCCGGGTGCGTCCTTTAAAATCCCAGGGAAAATACTGGACGAGGTCGACGAGGACGGTATTCGGGGCGAGAAGCCGTCCGACGACGGTCCGCTCGTCCTGACGTGACCATTCCAGCGTCATGGTATCGGACGCCCGGGACGGTTTGACCAAAATGGGCGTCTCGTTCTTTTTTTCGGCCAGGATCGGTAAGCTGAGGTCGAAACGAAGGCGCGCGTAAAGGCCGTCGGGAGCGTGGGGGCCGACTTCGGAGACCATGTAAAAAAGGTCATTCCCGTCGGCCACCTGGCCGCTCTTTTCGATTTTAAAGCGGAAGGCGAAGGCGGCGTCCTTGCGCGGCGCCAGGACGAGGCCGCACCAGCCTTGGCCGTCCAAGGCTCCGATGAAGACATCTTTCCACGGATACGGGATTTCGGCCCGGAGGACGAGAAAAAGTCCCGCCGCGGCGACCGCCGCGAGGACGACAAGAGTCGAAGATTTTTTCATACCGTTCTGAAGCCTCCGAGCGCGACGCCGACCATTCGGTTTTGCGCCTTTTTAATGTAAGCTAAATCCGGCTCGAAATCAACGGCCGAGCGGAACCGAAAAAAGCTTATTGCGCGGGCGCAATATCTCCGGAGCGGCGATGGACCGCTCCCGACGACCCGTACGAAGTTCGCTTCGGAGAACGCTCCGGTCAACGTGCCGAGATGCAATTCGCGCGGAGCTGTGATAGATTAGAACGACCGGAAGGAGGTCGCATGGATTTCAACCTGTATTTCAAATCAAGGCAGGGGGAGATGGTCAGTCTGCTCAAAGAATTAGTCCACCGGGAATCGCCGACGTCCGACAAAAAAGCGGTCGACGGCTGCTCCTCTTACCTTGTCGACCTGTTCCGGAGGATCGGGGCGAGAACGACGCGATTTCCTCAAAAAAAGACGGGCGATTTCAACCTTGTCGAATTTCCGGCCCGCGACGACAAAGACTTGGACGGCCAAGTGCTGGTCCTCACCCACATCGATACCGTCTGGCCCGTCGGAACGGTCGTGAAAATGCCTTTTTATGTGTCGGGAGACAAAATCTACGGCCCGGGCGCGTTGGACATGAAAGCCGGGCTCGTCCTGGTCTATTTCGCCCTCAAGACCATGAACGAGCTGAACATCCGGCCGCGGCGGCGCATCACCGTATTCATTAATTCCGCCGAGGAGATCGGCTGCGACGAAGCCCATGCCGCAATCGCGGCGCTTTCGAAAAAAGCGGACGCCGTTCTGTGCCTGGAGCCGGCCCTTCCCGGCGGCGCGCTCAAGGTCCAGAGAAAAGGCCGGCTCGCGATCCGTCTGGAAGCGACGGGGAAATCCGCCCACGGCGGAACGCCGGATAAAGGCGTCAACGCGATCGAGGAGCTCATGGCCCAGCTCCGGCGCCTTCAGCCCCTGAAATCCAAGGATATCTCGGTCAATATCGGTCTCATCGGCGGCGGGGAAAAAGCCAATGTCGTGCCGGACAAGGCCTGGGCGGTCTGCGATATCCGCTTTTGGAACACGCTTCAAAAGGAAAAGGTCCTGGCCGCGTTCAAAAAACTGACGCCGTCGCTGCGCGGCTCGAAAGTCAAATACAAGGTCGAAAGCGTGACGCCGCCCATGGAGCGGACCAAAGCCTCGGTCGCTCTGTTCCAAGACGCCAAGACGATCGCGTCCGGCCTCGGCCTGTCTTTGGACGGAGGAAAGGCCGGAGGGGGTTCGGACGCTTCGATCGCGGCCGGCCTGGGCATCGCGACGCTCGACGGCCTCGGCCCCGACGGCGACGGGATGCATGCCGAGCACGAACATGTCATCCTTCCTTCCCTGGCCCAGCGCGGCGCCCTTCTCGTCGAGCTTCTGCGCCGGCTGTAATGCGCCCGGGCGACTTGACAAGGCCCGGGTTGTCAAGTAACGTTGTTTTTTTCCAATACGGGAATATGTTGGACGCCGACCATGATTCCTTTTCATCTCATTTCATCTAGGAGGATTTATGATTAAGAAATACTACCTTCTCTCTCCGGGTCCCACGCCCGTTCCGGAGACGGTCCTTGCGGCGGCGGCCGAACCGATCATCCATCATCGGACGCCCGAATTCTCTAAAATCTTCATGGACGTGACCGAAGGCCTAAAATATGTCTACGGCACGAAAGAGGACGTTTTTATCCTGACATCGTCGGGCACGGGGGCTATGGAAGCGGCCGTAGTCAACACCCTGTCTCCCGGCGACAAAGCCCTGACGATCAATGCCGGAAAGTTCGGCGAACGCTGGGGGAACCTCTGCAAGGCGTACGGCATTCAGCATAAGGAAATCATCGTCGAATGGGGGAAGGATTTCACCAGGGACCAGTTGGCCGCCGAACTCCACGCCAACCCCGGCGTCAAGGCCGTCTTCTGCCAGCTGTCCGAGACGTCGACCGGAGCGATCTTCGACATCCAAGGCTTCGGCGAAGTCGTGGCCAAGACGGACGCCATCCTCGTGGTCGACGGCATCTCGGGCGCGGGCGTCATGCCCTGCCCCATGGACGAATGGAAAGTCGACCTCTTTCTCTCGGGGTCCCAAAAATCGTTCATGATCCCGCCCGGGCTGGCCTACATCGCCTTCAGTCAGAAAGCCTGGAAGCTGATCGAGACGGCCAAATGTCCCAAGTTCTATTTCGACGCCAAGAAAGCCAAGAAAAACCTGGTCGACAAGACGACGCCCTGGACGCCCGCCGTATCCCTCGTCATCCAGCAGAAAAAAGCCTTGGATATCATTGTCGGGATGGGGCTGGAGAACCTCTTCGCCCATCATCGCGTTCTCGGAGACGCAACGAGGGCCGGAGTCAAGGCGCTCGGGCTCGAGTTCCTTTCCGAGAAGCCGGGCAATATCCTGACGGCGGTGAAAACCCCGGCGGGGATCGAGGGCGGCAAGATTGTCAAGACGATGCAGAGTAAATACATGGCCTACATCGCCGGCGCCCAGGACCCGCACAAAGGCCAATTTTTCCGCATTGCCCATCTCGGCTACATGGGCGGATTCGATATCGTTACCGCGCTGACGGCGCTCGAAATGACCTTGAGCGACCTCGGGTACAAGTTCGAGGTCGGTTCCTCAATCCGGGCCGCGGAGCCGATTTTAAGGGAGGGTTGGATATGAAAAAGATTCTCGTGGCGGACGCTTTGGACAAGGACGCTTTGGATCAGCTCAAGGCTGTCCCGGGCTTCGAGGTCACGATTAAGACCGGCATGGACGAGGCGGCGCTCGTTCAGACCATTCCGGGCTACAACGCCGTCGTCGTCCGTAGCGCGACGAAAATCACGAAGCCGGTTATCGACGCCGGGACCCACTTGGAGATGATCGTCCGGGCCGGCATCGGGCTTGACAACGTCGACGCCGCGGCGGCGAAGGCCAAAGGCATCAAGGTCGCCAACACGCCGGCGGCGACGACGGTTTCGGTGGCCGAACATGCCTTCGGGCTCATGCTGGGGGCCGTTCGGCAGTACGGACTGGCCAACTATACGATGAAGCAGCACAAGTGGGAAAAAAAGGTCCTGCACGGCACCGAGCTTTACCAGAAAACGCTCGGCCTCATCGGCTGCGGCAGGATCGGGTTGGCGGTCGCGGAGCGGGCTTTGGCCTTCGGCATGACCGTGATCGGCCATGACATCATCCCGTTCAAGACAACCCTTCCCGTGAAACAGGTGACGCTGGACGAGCTTCTGGCCCACGCCGATATCATCTCGCTCCATATCCCGAAGGCGGACGGCCCGATCCTCGGCCCGGCCGAGTTCGCGAAGATGAAAAAGGGCGTCATCCTCGTCAACGCAGCCCGCGGGGGCGTCGTCGACGAAAAAGCGCTTCTCGCCGCTCTCAACACGGGACATGTCCGGGCGGCGGCGCTGGATGTCTTCGCCAAAGAACCGCCCGAGGACTGGACGCTCGTCGACCATCCCAACGTCCTGGCCGCGCCGCACATCGGCGCCCAGGCCGAGGAAGGCCAGAAGCGGGCGGGCCTCGAAGTCGTCAAGATCCTCAAAGAAAAACTCGTCTGACAACCCCGGGGGCGGGCGACGGCGCCCCGCCCCCGGCCTTTCTCGTCAAATAGCTTTATTCTTATCGGAATAGTCTTTTTTAGGCATTTGAGCTAAAATAGCTTCCCGTCTATCGACGGATGAAAGCGAGCGAAATCCATGGTCTATCTGGATAACAACGCCACGACCCCGATCGACCCGGCTGTTGCGGAAAAAATGACATGGTTCATGAAAGACCATTTCGGAAACCCCTCCTCCCTCTACCCGATCGGACGACAAGTCAAGGAAATAATCAACGAAGCCCGGGACCATGTGGCTCTGGCGCTCGGCGCGAATAAATCCGAGATCTATTTCACAGGCTCAGGGACGGAATCCGACAACCACGCCGTTTTAGGAGCGCTGGACGCGCAGCCCGATAAAAAGGATTTCGTGACGTCGGCCATCGAACACCCCGCCGTGCGGGAAACGGCGATCTATCTCGAACGAAAAGGCTACCATGTCTCCTATGTTCCCGTCGACCGCACCGGGCTGATCGACCTTGACGCTTTGCGTTCGGTCGTGACCTCGAGAACGGCCCTCGTCTCCGTTATGCACGCCAACAACGAGATCGGGACGATCCAACCGATTGCCGACGTCGTCCGAATCGCCAAGGACCACGGCGCGCTCGTCCACACCGACGCCGTCCAGACGTTCGGCAAAATCGGGTTCCGGGCGGACGAGCTCGGCGTGGACCTGCTCTCGGTGTCCTCGCACAAGATCTACGGGCCGAAAGGCGTCGGCGCCCTTTATGTCCGGAGAGGAACGGACATCCGGCCCTTTCTTCACGGCGGACATCAGGAGCGCGGCCTGAGAGCGGGCACGGAAAATACGATCGGCATTGTCGGGTTCGGCGAAGCGGCCCGCATTCTTCCCGAGAAAATGAAAATCGACGCGCCGCGCATCGAGCGCCTGGCGGAGCGTCTGCGGACCGGGATCGTCGAGCGAATTCCCAAAGCGCGCCTCAACGGTCACCCGGAGCGCCGGGTCAAGAGCACGCTCAATTTTTCCTTTCTCGGCCTGGAAGCGGAAGCTGTCCTTCTGGCTCTGGCCACGAAAGAGATTTTCGTCTCGACCGGTTCGGCCTGCAGCGAAGAATCCGAGGAAGTCTCCCATGTCCTGCTTGCGATCGGTCTCCGGCCCGACATCGCCCGCTCGACCGTCCGCATGTCGCTCGGACGATTCAATTCGGATCGTGACGTCGATATCGTTCTCAAGGAATTGCCCGAGGTCGTCGCTAAGCTTCGGAAGATCTCGGCTTTCGACCCCGTGGACGACTGAGAGACGCCCGATGTCCTCTCCCCGCCTTCTGGATTTGGCCAGGGAGCGTCCCGTCCTCTTCGACGGCGCGATCGGCACCGAACTGATGGTTCGCGGGCTCGCCCCAGGATCATGTCCCGAGCCGTGGAATGTCGATCGGCCGGAGATCGTCCGCGCCATCCACCGCAGCTATTTCGACGCAGGCGCGGACGCGGTCTCGACGAATTCCTTCGGCGGCAATCCGATCAAACTCGCCCCGCACGGCCTCCAAGCGCGATGCCGCGAACTGAACATCGCCGCCGCGAAGGCCGCGGTCGAGGTTCGACCGCCCGGAAAATATGTCCTGGGAAGCATCGGCCCGACGGGTAAATTCCTCCGGCCTCAAGGCGAATATACCGAAAGCGACTTCGAGACGGCGTTCGGAATCCAGGCCGTGGCCCTGGCCGAAGGCGGGGTCGATGTCATCCTTATCGAGACGATGTACGACCTTCGCGAGGCTCTCTGCGCCGTTCGCGCGGCCCAGAGCTCCTGCTCGCTCCCGGTCTTCGTGACGATCACGTTCAACAAAACACGTCGCGGGTTCTTCACCCTGATGGGCGACAGCCCGGCGAAATGTGCCGGTGCGTTCGATGCCCTGGGGCTCGCTGCTTACGGGACGAACTGCACCCTGACCGGGGCGGATATGGCCGATGTCGTTGTCGAATTCCGCAAACACTCCGCCAAACTGCTGATCGCACAGCCGAATGCGGGTCAACCCGAAATCCAGGGTGCCGGCAGCGTCGTTTATTCCCAGGGGATCGCGGACTTCGCGGCGAGCGTTCCCAAGCTGGTTGCGGCGGGCGCGAACTTCGTCGGGGGGTGCTGCGGGACGAATCCCGAATATATCCGTCGCGCTGCCGCCGTCCTCAGAGCCCGTTCGTTCTGAGCTGGGCGAGATAGATCTTTCGGACATCCAGAAAATAAACCTGATATCCCTCTTGGGCGAAGTCCGGATACGTCCAGTCGAGCCTGCGCAGCCCGTTCTTTGAAAAAAGTAATTCGAGGTGGCCATAAATCCGGCGCCGGAGCGGGATGCGGTGCGAAAAATCCTTCGCCGTGGCCATGATGAGAGCGGCGGACGTAAGAAACCCAGGGTCGATATTAACCACGCGCCGGGTCGCGCCGAAGGCGAGGCGGACATCGTCTTCGAATTCGTTCGTCTTGACTTTGATATCGCTGAGCTGTTCGGGGTCGACCAGCCGTTCGAAACTCAAGAAACCGCGGCGGAGGGAGGGTCCCATTTCGGCTTCATAATAGTTTGTGATATTAAAGTCGAATCGGGCGCTCCGGCTGTCGATGTCCCCGAAGAGCCCGGCCAGCCCGGCTTCCGCCGAGACGAAATGAGCGTCTTCCGAGGCGATGATCCCGCACATGAGCTTGACGGGACGAAAGGGACGGATCTGGGCCACGGCACGTCTATTATAATTCAAAACGAAGGACAATCCAGCACCTCTCGCATTGCTTTCCTCGGCATCGATGACCTATAATGAGGCGATTTGACAACGAGTGAAACGCCATGTCATGGGTCTATATTGAAGACATCGCGGGGGCCAAGGGCCAAGACATCGAGGTCCGGGGCTGGGTTTACAGCAAGCGCTCGAGCGGTAAGGTCCGTTTTCTTCTCGTTCGAGACGGGACGGGGATCCTCCAGACCACGATCTTCAGCGCGGACGAGGACCACCCCCTTTTTAAGACCTTCGACCGTTTGACCCAGGAGTCGTCCGTCATCGTCCGCGGCCAAGTTCGCGAGGACAAGCGCGCTCCCGGCGGCCATGAGCTCGTCCTCCGGGACATCGAGGTCGTCCAAATCGCCCAGGATTATCCGATTACGCCGAAAGAACACTCGACCCCGTTCCTCATGGAGCACCGGCATCTCTGGCTCCGCTCGAAAAAACAGCACGCCGTCCTGCAGGTCCGGGCCGAGGTCATCAAGGCCATCCGCGACTTTTTCGACGGGCGGGGCTTCCGGCTCATGGACACTCCGATCCTCACCCCCAGCGCCTGCGAGGGGACGACGACGCTCTTTGAAACCAAATATTTCGACCAGACGGCCTACTTGAGCCAGAGCGGCCAGCTTTACAACGAAGCGACGGCCGCCGCGTTCGGCAAGGTCTATTGCTTCGGGCCGGCCTTCCGGGCCGAGAAATCGAAGACCCGCCGGCATCTCATCGAATTCTGGATGGTCGAACCCGAAGTCGCCTTCGCGACGCTCGAGGACACCATCGAGCTGGGCACCGACCTGGTCCTGTTCATCATCTAGCGCATCCTGACGCGGCGCCGGGCGGACCTCGAAGACCTCGAGCGCGACCCGCGACCGCTCGAAGCGATCTCGAAACCGTTTCCGCGCTGGACTTATGACGAGCTCGTGCCTAAGCTCCAGGAGAAGGGCTCGGCCATGATCGCCGGGGACGACTTCGGAGCGCCCGAAGAGGGTCTCATTTCGGAACTCTCTTCAAACCCGGTGTGCATCACGCATTTTCCGACGAAGATCAAGGCTTTCTACATGCAGCCCGACCCCTCAAAGCCCGAGACCGTCCTGGGCGTCGATTTCATGGCTCCCGAGAGCTACGGCGAGATCATCGGCGGAGGGCAACGCATCCATGACCCTGAACTTCTGGAGCGAAGGATCCGCGAACACAACCTGCCCCGCGAGGCCTATGCCTGGTATATCGACCTCCGCAAATACGGTACGTTTCCCCATTCCGGTTTCGGAATGGGCGTTGAACGGACCGTATCCTGGATGTGCGGCATCAAGCATATCCGGGAAACCATCCCCTTCCCGCGACTTCTCTATCGCATTTATCCTTGATCACACGGAAGCAGAACGTTCGTCGCGCTCCCGAGCGCACCACGGCGGTCCTTCCGCCGCGGCCGGCGGACACCGTCGCCCTCATCACGTTCGGTTGTGCGAAAAACCTCGTCGACAGCGAGGTGATGGCCGGGGTCCTGAGTCGCGCGGGCTACCGGGCGGTCGCCGACCCGTCCAGGGCCGATGTCATCGTCCTGAACACCTGCGGGTTCATCGCCCCGGCTAAGGAGGAAGCCGAACGGGCTATCCAAAACGCCCTGGCTTTCAAACGCCGGCGACCGGCGACCAAAGTCGTCGTGGCCGGCTGTTACAGTGAGCGCTATGGATCCGCTCTTGCGGCCCGGTATCCCGAGGTCGACGCGTTCACCGGCGTCAAAGATTTCGACCGGATCGTCGCGTCCGTACGCGGCGAATCGTTCCGTCAAGCGCGACGGACGTTTCTCTACGACCATGAGACGCCGCGAGCCCTGTCGACGCCATCAACTTGGGCCTATATCAAGATCTCCGAAGGCTGTTCTCACCGCTGCACTTTTTGTTCGATCCCGATGATCAAAGGACCCTATCGCTCTCGTCCCGTCTCTTCGATTCTCGAAGAAGCCCGGGGCCTCGCCGCCCGGGGTATCCTGGAGGTCGACCTTATTTCCCAAGACTCGACGTATTTCGGCCGGGATCAAGGCCGGTCCGACGGGCTGGCCGCGCTCCTCGTTCGTCTGGCCAATCTCGAGGGACCCGCCTGGGTCCGTCTGCTCTACGGCTACCCGGAAGAAGTCACGCCCGCGCTCCTGGAGGCCATGTGTCACCCGAAGGTCTGCCGGTATCTCGATATTCCGTTTCAACACGCCGACGCGTCCCTTCTCCGCAGGATGAACCGGTCGATGGACGGAGATCGCGCCTTGAAGCTCGTCGAGAAAATCCGGACAAAAATTCCCGGAATCGCCGTCCGGACTTCGCTTATCGTTGGCTTTCCGGGTGAAAGCCGGGCCGAATTCGGCCGGCTGAAATCTTTTGTTAGAAAAGCCAGGTTCGAGCATCTCGGGGTGTTCACGTATTCGCGCGAAGACGGGACCGACGCCTATCGCCTCGGCGACCCGGTGCCCCAAAGGACGAAGGTCAAGCGGCGGGAGGAGATTATGGCGATCCAAGCGGACATTTCCGCCGGAAAGATGAGATCCTATATCGGTCAAACCCCGGATGTGCTCCTGGAAGGGCCCGCGGCGGCCCCGGCCGGCGTGGTCATCGGCCGGACGCGCTTTCAAGCGCCCGAAGTCGACGGCGTCGTCTTCGTCCAACGGGCGGGGTCTGTCGAGGCCGGTCCTCCGATTCGAAAAGTTGAAATTACGGCCTCGGGCATATATGATTTATATGGACGGTTCAAGCCGTGAAATTCATCACCAAAGCGCTATCGACGTTTTTCGGAGCGGGATTTTTTCCCGTAGCGCCGGGGACATTTGCCAGCCTCATTATCGCCGCGCTCTATTTTTGGGCTTTCGGAAGCATGGGTCTCGCCTGGTATTTAGGGGCCATCGTCGCGGTCTTCTTCGCGGGAGTGGTGGCCGCGACGTCCTATGCCAAACAGCTTGGCCAAAAGGACCCGCGTCCGGTCGTCATCGACGAAGTCTGCGGCCAACTCATCACGTTGACGCTGGTCCCGCCCGCCTGGGTCAACATCGCCCTCGGCTTTTTCCTGTTCCGTGTCTTCGATGTCCTGAAGCCCTTCCCGATCCGCAAGCTCGAACGCCTCTCTTGGGGATGGGGCATCATGGCCGATGACGTCCTTGCCGGCCTTTATGCGGCCGTTCTTCTCCGGGTCTATTTGATGCTCCGATGAACGTCGAGATCCTGGCTGTCGGCTCCGAACTCCTCTCCCCCTTTTTTTTGGATACGAATTCCCTGTATCTGACGCAACGGTTGAATGACCTGGGATTCCCCGTGTCCCGTAAAACGGTCGTGAGCGACGCCCGGGACGACATCCGGTCTTCGATTCAATCGGCGTTGGACCGGACCGCGTACCTCTTTGTCACGGGAGGTTTGGGCCCGACGTCCGATGACGTGACACGGGAAGGTTGCGCCGAGGCCCTGGGACGGACGCTCATTTTTCATCGCGAAATCCTGGATAAAATCGAAGCCCGCTTCAAGAGGCGCGGACGGGACATGCCTCCCGCCAACGCAAAACAGGCCGAGATCCTCGAGGGAGCGGATATCCTGAGCAACGACAACGGGACGGCTCCAGGGCAATGGATTCCGGCGGGCCGAACGACCGTTGTTCTTCTGCCGGGCCCGCCGCACGAATTGAAGCCGATCTTCGAGGAATCGGTCTGGCCGCGGCTGGCGGCTCATCGGGCCGGATACACGTCCCGGGCCGTCCTAAAAAGCACGGGTTTGACCGAGTCCGAAGTCGAAACGCGGATCGCCGGCCTCTATCCCGACCGTCCGGACTTGCGGCTGACAATCCTGGCCTCCCCGGGCCAGATTGAACTTCACGTCACCGCATTCTCGTCTCATGAGGAGACGGCGGCCCGAGCCGCCGCTGAGTCGCTTTCGGACGCGCTTCTGGACCGGCTCGGCGGTTTCGTTTTTTCGACATCCGGGGCCGACCTCGAATCCGTCGTCGGACGCCTTCTTCGCGAACGACACAAAACGCTGGCTACCGCCGAATCTTGCACCGGGGGCCTTCTGGCCGAACGCGTCACGAGGGTCGCGGGAAGCTCCGAATATTTCTTGGTGGGATTCGTCACATATCATAATACGGCGAAGCACGAGCGATTGGGCGTACCCCAGGACCTGGTCCAATCCCGCGGGGCCGTCAGCGCCGAAGTGGCCGCGGCTATGGCGGCCGGGGTGCGCGCGCGGGCGCGGGCCGATTTCGGATTGGGGATTACGGGGATCGCGGGCCCGACCGGAGGAACCGTCGATAAGCCCGTCGGGCTCGTTTATCTGGCCTGCGCTTATGACGGGGGCGTGGACGTTCAAAAGAATATATTTCTTGGAGACCGGCAGCAGGTCCGGTTTCAGTCGGCACAGCGGGCCCTCGATATGTTGCGCCGGAATCTCCTCGGAGTTCAAGCCTCTTGAGAGGAACAGGGCGAACGTGAGAACATTCGTCGCGATCGACCTCGATCCCGAGATTAAGTCCGGGCTCTCGGACCTCGTCCGGGCGCTGAAAAAGCTGGCGCCTCCCGCCGGCGTCGGTTGGGTCAAAGATGCGGGGATGCATCTCACGCTCAAGTTTCTCGGCGAGATCGACGAACCCCGGGTCGTAGAGGTTGCCGCGGCCGTCAAGACGGCCGCCTCGTCCGTGGCCGCATTTCCTTTGAAGGTCCGCGGAACGGGATTTTTCCCCTCGAACCCAAGGGCCCCGCGGGTTCTCTGGGTCGGAACGGCCGCGGACCCCGTTCTCGGTGAGCTCTTCAACAGGCTTGAGT
>JBGOYP010000035.1:0-13434 GCA_041479785.1 Candidatus Aminicenantia bacterium
TCCGTCGAGCTATAAAGGGGGCTCGGGGCAGAGGACAAGGAGGCCATAAGGAAGCGAGCGGGCACGGATTCTCGGCTCTGGCCGAGAAGAGCGAGCTGACGCCAGAGCCGGTTTCCTCGCCGGGGAAACCGGCGTGCCGACGGTCCTCTGCCTCGAGCCCCCTGCGTTAAGAACTTTTGAAGGAGCGAGTCCATCCAGGCGAGTCCTTACCCGAACGCTCGGCGGCAGGACCCGCGCTCCCCGCCACTCGGAATACGCCTCATTTTCCGGCGGTCTTGGGGACGGCTTCGATCTTGTGTTTTTTCATCAACTTAAACAGCCCCTGGCGGGAAATTCCGATCTCTTCGGCCGTCCGGGCTTTATTGTAATCATAGCGCTGTAAGGCTTGATTCAAGAAACGGCGGACGAACTCCGCCTTGGCGTCGAAGAAATTGTCCTCAACGCCGCTCGGCGATTCCCGGCGAGGGTTGAGCTTGGACGAGAGATGATCCTCTCGGATGAACCGGTCCGGGCCGCACAGGATCAGGCAGCGCTGGATCTCGTTCTGGAGCTCGCGCACATTGCCGGGCCAGGCATAGCGCAGGACCAAGTCGAGCGCGCCCGGCGTGAAATAGGGCCGCTCCTTTTTCATCTCCCGGGCGTATCGCTCCGAAAAATGGTCCAGAAGAAGGAGCAGGTCGTCCTTTCGCTCGCGCAGCGGCGGGATCTCGATGGTGATGATCCGGAGCCGGTAATAAAGGTCTTCGCGGAACCGGCCGTCCGCGATCTCGCGGTCCAGGTTCTTATTGGTCGCGCTGATGAACCGGACGTCGACCGTCCGGACTCGGTTTTCCCCGACGCGGCGGATCTCGCGCTCCTGGAGAAGGCGCAAGAGTTTCGCCTGAAGAGGGAACGTGAGGTCGCCGATCTCGTCCAGGAAGAACGTTCCGCCGGTTGCCTCTTCGATGAGCCCGGCCTTGTCTCTCATCGCGCCGGTGAACGCCCCGCGGACGTATCCGAAGAGCTCGCTTTCAAGCAGGTGGTCGGGGATGGCCCCGCAATTGACCGCGACGAACTGGCCCCGGCTCCGGCCTCCGGACGAATGAACGGCCCGGGCGACGAGCTCCTTGCCCGTCCCGCTTTCGCCGGTGATCAGGACCGGAGCGTCTAGGTCCTTGACCTTGTCGACGAGTTCCAGGACGCGGTCCACGGCCGGCGACTTGCCGATGAAGGACGGGGGGCGGACAACGAGGTTCGGGTCGAACTCGGACATGGGCGGATTCTCGGACACAAAGGATAACGCCGCGCGCCCAGGATTATTCTCATGAGAAGGCCCGCTCCCTCTTAACTTTTCCCCCCGATTGACGATATACTTTGACGTGGAATGGATCCGCGGGAGAAAGATCTAGTGGAACGCGTGCTGAACGGCGACCTTGCGGCCTTCGAGCCCCTCGTCCTTCCTTACCGGAATCCGCTCCTCGGCCTGGCCTACCGCATGACCCGGAATGCCGAAGACGCCCAGGAAGTCGCCCAGGACGCTTTTCTCCGCGCCTTCAAGTATCTGCGGAACTTCGACGTCGAACGGAGCTTCAAGAACTGGCTCTACCAGATCCTCGTCCATTCCGCCCGTCACTTTCGGAACAAGCGCGTTCGCGAAGAGCAGGCCCTGGCGTCCGGCCCCGTGCGCGAGACGGCCCGGAACGCCCCGGCCGGGCCGGAGCGCGGCCACGAACAGCGAGTCATGAGGGCACGGCTCATGAACTGTCTCGACGTCCTGACGCCGAGGGAGCGGGAGGTGTTCCTCCTCCGCGACATCGAGGACCTGAACATCCAGGAAAGCGCGAAGGTCCTCGGGTGTTCCGCGGTCTCGGTCCGCGTTCATCTTTCGGCCGCGCGGAAAAAGATCCGGGAGCGCATCAAGGCGCAATATCCGGACCTCTTGGGAGCAACCAATGTCCTGCCGAAGAATTGACAAACTCCTTCCTCTGTATGCCGGCGGGGACCTGCCGGCGAAGAAAGCGGAAAAAGTCCGGGCCCACGCGGACGCGTGCCCGTCCTGCCGTCGCGAGATCGACGGCCTTCGCGCCGCCCTGAACGCGACAAAAGTGTTGGCCCGGGCCGACGAGCCCGGTGAGTGGCGCGAAACGGACTGGCGGGCCCTGATGCGGTCCGTCGCCTCGGCGAAACCCGCCGCGAAACGGCCGTTCGCCCCGTTCGCTCTCCGGCCGGTCGCGGTCGGAGCGCTGGCGCTTCTCCTCGTCGCCGCGGGCGCGCTCTTTCTGCTGCGAAAACCCGCGGGCCGAACCGTCGCCCTTCAGGCGGCCTCTTCAGCCGCGGCTCCGCGAGCTTCGACGGCCACGGCCGGGCCTGAAAAGCCGAAACCCACCGTCCTCCGGATCGTCACCAAGGACGGTCAACTCAAGGTGATCTGGCCGTTCGACAGCGATTTCAACCTGAGCCGATACGGTAAATAGCGGATTTTGCACCCTCCCGCGCCGCTTGTCCCTGTGTTAGAATAGGGCCATGCGGAAGAAACCCTACGTCAAAAAAATCGCGACGGTTTCGAAATTCGACGTCTTTTTCGTGGACGGCTCTTACATCCGGGAGAACATCGACGAGGAATTCACGAACTTCGGACAGCACTTCCGCTTCCGGTTCATCCCCGCCGACGAGTTCTGGATCGATTTCGAGCGGACGCCCGGCGAGGAGGAATTCTTCATCGACCACATGCTGGTCGAAAACCGGCTCATGAGCCAGGGTCGGCCCTACGACAAAGCCTTGGAGGCCGCCGACCGCAAGGAACGGGCCGAGCGGCATAAGCTCGATTTTATTATAAAAGGCCTCGTCCCCATGCCCCGGCCCAAGGAGCTGCTGGCGAAAATTCATGTCCGGCTGTTGAAAAAATACTGCTCTCCGGCCGTGGCGGTCTGGATCGTGGACGCGGAGATCGTCCGCGATGTCTTTTTCATCGATTTTACCGAGGGCGGGCACGACAAGGTTTATCACTTCGTTCCGGCGGGCGAGGTCTGGCTCGATGACGACCTGAAATTATCGGAGCTGCGCTACGTCTTGCTTCATGAAGTCCACGAGCGCCGGCTCATGGCGACCCGAGCCTGGCCTTATCACAAAGCTCATCGGTCGGCGAGCCACATCGAATATCATTGCCGCCATCACCCGGAAGACTTGGACCGCTATCTGAGGGACGAAATCGCGCTGAACCGCACGATATAGTTGCGCGTCTCGCAACGATCTTGCATCAATAAAGATGCTCCCTTGAACGCGTAACTTATGAGACGGGGCACTAAGGTTTAAGCTTGTTCTTGTCCGGTTCGGCCTTTTTCCGGCGGCCGGGCCCGGGCTCCGGGAACGGAATCCCCTGGTGGTCCTCGACCTCGGTCTCGCGGAGGGACACCTCTTCGATCAACCCGGGGATGTCGTTGGCCTCGACCGTCAGGGGCGGGTTCTTCAATAGCTCCAGCTTTTGCTTGCTCCGCGGCTCGTCGGGATAAAGCGTCTGAAGATGCTCGAGGATCCGGCGGGCGTTGCGGACCAGCCCCTGCTGGATATAGAGCTCGGCTCTGGCCAGGTTGGTCTGGATCATATTCCGGTCCCGGTGGTCGAGTCCGGCCAGCTCTTTCAGGCCGGACGGTTCGGCGGGGCGTTCCCCGTTCAAGCCTAAACGGGCGAACTCGGCGGCAAACGCCGGGTCGTCCGGACAAAGCTCGGCCAGCTCCCGGACCATGCGCCGCGCCAGGTCCTCCCGGCCGAGCCGCCGGTACTCCGCGAACAGGACTTTGTCCGCGACCTCGAGCGAGGGTCGCTGCTCGCCGAACCGGTAGATCGAGGCCAATTTTTCGAGCGTCGGGAGATGCATCGATCCCGACATGAGAATCAAGCCGAGGAGGCCGATCGCCTTTTCGGTCCGGCCTTTAATGAGCATTGCCGCCACGAGCGGTTCGAAATAAGCGAAGGCCTCGTCCAGCCGCTCGGCGCGGACCTCGAGCCACCCGAGCCGGCACCGGGCCTCGGCGTCCGCGGCGTCCTCGGTGAGCCTGTTGAGAAGGATCTCCCGCGCTTCCCCGTCGCGCCCGGTTTCGATATAGACCTCCGCGAGAAGGACCCGGAGCTCGGGCGCGGCGTATTGCTTGGCCGCGTTCCGGACAAGATTCAGCGCTTCGTCCGCTCGTCTCTCGCGGAGATAGAGGCGGGCGAGGGCCGAAATCGTGCGCGGCTCCTCCGGATTGATGACGAGCGCGTCATAGAGGATTTTTTCCGCTTTTTGAAAATTCTCGCGCTTGACCAACCGGGCGGCGGCATCGTTCAGGGCGGACACCGCCAGGTCCGCGTGACCGGATGCCGCGTGCAGCCGGCCCAGCTGTTCGAGGATATCCTCGTCGTCCGGGTCGAGCTTCGATAATTTCGTGAAGACCGAAAGGAGTTTCTCCCGGTCCTCCGCAGACAGCAGCATCCCGGCTGCCCGCAGGAATTCGGCTTTCGCCTCGGGGACGAACCCCAGCCGGGCGTATAGGTCGGCGGTCTGGACGGCGATGCCGGAATCGGACGGCGCGAGCCTCACGACTCTTTTCATGACCGCCAAGGCTTGGGCGTAGGCGCCCTTTTTCTCCAGCCGCCCGGCGTTTCCGAGAAAGACGGCGATCCCCTGGTCGCGGCGCCCGAGGCGGACGTTGAGGTCGCCGATGATGTTCGTAATCGCGACGTCGTCCTCGCCGCCGCCCAAAAGCTTCTCGAATTCGGCGATGGCGGCCTCGAGGTTGCCCGAGCGGACGTATCGCTCGGCGGTGTCCAGGATCTTCGTCCGGTTGGCCATCAGAACAACGCCCCTTCCTCCCGCAGCTTGAAGCTTTTCCGGTGGAACGCGGTCGGGCCGAGCGCGTCGAGCGCCCGGTAATGCTCCCGCGTGCCGTACCCTTTATTCCGGCCCAATCCGTACCCCGGGATGAGCCGTTCGAATTCGGTCATCATCTCGTCTCGAACGACCTTGGCCACGATCGATGCGGCTCCGATCAGGACGGATTTCTTGTCGCCCTGCGGAATCCCCAGCTGGGGAAGATGAAAATCGCGGAGCGCGAACCCGTCGACGAGGACGGCGTCCGGCGGCGGCGCGAGCGCGGCCGCGGCGCGCCGCATCGCTTCCATCGAGGCCCAGAAGATGTTGACGCGATCGATCTCCTCGTTCGTGCATGAGCCCAATCCGACCGCCACGGCCTCGCTCCGGATGAGGTCGGCGAGCCGGCGGCGTTTATTCGGCGTGAGCACCTTCGAGTCCCTGATCTCGGCGGCCCAGGCGGGCATCGGCCCCGCGATCCAACCCGTCGGCAGGATGACGGCCGCCGCGAGGACGGGGCCGCACAGGGCCCCCCGACCGACTTCGTCGATTCCCGCGATGAACCGGTACCCCTTGTCGAGGAGCGATCGTTCGAACGTGAAATCGGCCACGGACGCGGCCTATTTGTCCTCCCGGAGCCGGGCCGACTTGCCTTTCAAAGCGCGCAGGTAATAAAGCTTGGCCCGCCGGACCTTCGTGCTCCGGACGACTTCGACTTTTTTAATGGATTTGGAGTGGAGCGGAAAAATCTTCTCGACTCCGATCCCGAAGGAGATCTTGCGGACGGTGAAGGTCGTGCTCAACCCCCGGCCGCGTTTCGCGATCACGTCGCCCTGAAAAATTTGGACGCGTTCCTTGTCGCCTTCCTTGATGATGACATGGACCTTAACCGTATCGCCGACCCCGAAGGGCCCGATGTCTTTTCGCGCATGCCTGTCTTCGACCATCTGCATCACGTTCATCGTTGTTGTCCTTTCGTTCGAGTCGACCCGGGACCGGTCAGCGGTCCGACGCCGGCGTTTTTCCGGCGAGGAGGTCCGGCCTCCGCTGGCGGGTTTTCTCCTCCGCCTTCGCCCGGCGCCACGCCTCGATCTTCCGGTGGTCCCCCGAAAAGAGGACCTCGGGGACCTTCATCCCGCGGAATTCGCGGGGCCGCGTGTACTGCGGATAATCGAGCCGTCCTTCAAGGAACGATTCCCGCCGGACCGATTCTTCCCGGCCCACGACGCCCGAGATGAAACGCGAGACCGCGTCCACGACGACCATCGCTGCGAGCTCGCCGCCCGTCAGGACGTAGTCGCCGATCGAGACCTCGTCCGTCGCCAGATGCTCGGCGACGCGCTCGTCCACGCCCTCGTAGCGCCCGCAGATCAGGACGACCTGCGGATGGCGGGCCATGTCTGCGGCCAGGCGGGCGTCGAACGTCCGGCCCTGGGGCGAGAGCAGAACCACCGGCGCATCGGCCGGCGGACGGACGGCCTCGACGGCCGCAAAGATGGGCTCGGGCTTGAAAACCATTCCCTCTTCGCCGCCGTAGGGGCGGTCGTCCACCGATCGATGTTTATCCGTCGTATAGTCCCGCAAATTATGCACCTGGACCTCGATCACGCCGTTGCGCAGCGCCCGGTTGACGACTCCCCCCGAGCGAAAGATTTCGAACATCTCGGGGAAGATTGTGATTATATCAAATCTCATTCAAGTCTAAAAGGCCGTCCGGCGGGTCGATCACGATCCGTTTCCCGGCCGCGTCGATGTCCACGCAGATCGACCTGCTGAGCGGGATCATGACCTCCGTCCGGCCCGGCCCGCGGTCGACCGAAAGGAGCGTCGACGCGCCGGCCGTCAGGACATCGGCCACCGTGCCGACCCTCTCTCCACCCTGCGTCTCGACCGAAGCTCCGATGAGCTCGAAGTCGTAAAATTCGTCCGCCGCGGTCCGCTTCAGCGCGTCCTCGGGAACGAATAGGTCCCGCCCGGCGACGGCCTCGGCCCGGGCCAGGGTATCGATGCCTTTGAGCTTGAGGAGGAAGGCGCCGCGATTTAGCTCGAAACGCTCGACCTCGAACCCCCTGAACTCTCCTCCGGCGGCTATAAAAATTTTAAAAAAAAATCGTCGGGGACGAGCTCCTTGAACAGCTTGACCTTGAGGTCTCCCCCTTTGCCGTGACTCCGTTCGACTCTTCCGATCTTCCGCAACTCAGCCTTTTTCAATGATTTCGAGGTTGAATCTCCGCTTGAGCTTCATCCCAGCGGCGCCGAGGATGATGCGAATGGCCCGCGCCGTGCGTCCCTGCTTTCCGATGACTTTGCCGAGGTCTTCGGGCGCCACTTTGAGTTCCAGAATGGTGGTTTGTTCCCCTTCGAGTAGGGAAACCTGCACTCTCTCCGGCTGGTCCACGAGCGCTTTGGCGATTAATTCCACGAGCTCTTTCACCGTAGCCTCCTTATTGAATTTGAGATGAGTTAAACGGCGGTTTTCGCGGATTTGGCGGCTTTTTCGAGAAGCGACTTCACGGTCGGCGACGCCTTCGCGCCCTTGCCGAGCCAGAATTTTGCTTTGTCCAGGTTTATCGAAATTTCCGGAGGCTCCGACAGGGGGTTGTAGGAGCCGACATAATCCTTGGCTTTGCTCTCGCGCGGTCTCTTCGAGTCGATGACGACGATCCGGTAAGACGGTTTTCCCTTCGCCCCAAATCTCATCAAACGCATTGACATCATGAGTGGTTAATCCATTCTATTAAAATGAATTATAATCATAGCCGAATTCCGGTTCCAAGTCAACTTAAAACGGCCCGAAAACCCGGACCGCGAAGGATTTTTCCATTTGGCGCCGTTTCGCGCGACAGAATTCATTGACAAGGCTTGGTGTTCGCCCCATAATGGGAGGCGGAGGGCCGGAGGAGTCATATGGCACGAGCAACTATTACCAGAGCGTTTCCCGTATTGCTTCTCGTCACCGCGATCTCGTTCTTCGCGGCCTTGAACCCGCCCGCCCGGGCGCCTCAAAGCGCGCCCACGACGTTGAACATCTCCCAGTCCGTCACCGATTCCACGTCTCCCCGGATCGGCCTGGACTCCGGGAACGCGGTCTACGCGGTTTGGGTCGAGGCCGAGTCGCCCCGGCAGGTCTATTTCGCCACCAACAAGGGCGGCACGTGGTCGACTCCCGTCGCCGCCGGAAAGATCGAAAGCTCGAGCGCCGACGCCGGCATGGCGGCATTCGCGGTCTCTCCGGCGGGAGCCTGCCATCTGACGTACCAGGACCTCCGCCCCACGAACTTCGATGTTTTTCATCGGTCTTTTGAATCGGCGGCTTGGGGAACGCAATCGAACGTTTCGGCCAACACCGGCGTTTCGGTCTATTCCACGTGCGCGGTCAACCCCATCGACAATACGGTCTTCGTCGTTTGGGTGGACGGCACGGTGCAAATGTGGGACCTCTACCTCAGGTACCGGGACACGGCCGGCGTCTGGAGCCAGGTCCAAGTCCTGCCCCTCGACGTGGGCTATACGCCCACTCTGGTCATCGACGTGACGGGCACGGCCCATCTCGTCTGGTCGACGCGGCTCTACGGGAACTCCTCGGTCTGGTATTCGAAAAATTCGAACCCCCGGTCGTCAGCCCAATGGACCAAACCGCTCCTCGTCAAAACCGCGACGGGGGAGGATTTCTGCTATCCCAAGGTCGCCTGCGACAACGCGGGCAACGCCTATGTCGTCTGGATCGACCGGAACCCCGGCAATCACGAGATCTTCTATCGCAAGGTCGCCGCGGACGCGACGCTGGGGCCGGAAAGGAACGTCTCAAACTCCATCGGCAGCTCCGCGGAGCCGGCCGTGGCCGTCGATGCCGCGACGGGCAACGTCGGCATCGCCTGGACCGAAAACGGCGACATTTTTTACAACTCTTACGACGGGACATGGACCGGGGCGAACAATCTCTCCAACATCGGGATGGCCGCGTCGCCCGGCCTGGCCGCGGACGCGACCGGCGCCGTCCACGTCGTCTACGCCGCGCTGGCCGGAGAGAACTACGAAATCCTTTACGCGAAAGTGTCGATCGGCCCTCCCCCGCCCTCGACCACCACGACCACCACGACCACGGTCCCCGTGAAGCTCAGCCCGCCGATAGCCGCGTCTGTCATCACGGGCTTCGACCCCATCCTGGGTTCGAAGGTCAACACCCTGAGCTGGTACCGGAATCTCGATAACCGGGGACTCAACGTTCTGGGGTATCGGGTCTTTAGAAAAGGCGCGAGCCAGCCGGCCGGTGCTTTCGCCCGTCTCGTCGACGTCTCCGCCGACGATTATCAATACCAGGACGCGGACGTTTCGTTAGGCGCGAGATACGCCTACACGATAACGACCCTGGGTCTGGACGGCGGAGAAAGCGACGCTTCGGACATTCTCGTCGAAGACGTCCTCTTTCCTCCGCGCAACGTCGGCTGCGCGACCGTGATCAACCGGTCGCTAGCCCTCCGGGAGAAGGTCAACATCATCACGTGGAAGCCGACGCCGCTCAATGCCGTCAACCCGCCCGCCGCGTACAATCTCTACCGCAAGGCCGCCGGGCAGGAGGAAACGGCCTATCTTCCGCTCGCCACACTGTCGAGCACGGTCCTCCAATATCGGGACCGCAAAGTCCCGATCGGCGTTATTTTTGACTATGCCCTGACCGCCGTCGATGCCGCGGGGAACGAGAGCCGGCGGTCGGACGTCACCCGGGCAAAACAGTAAATTTTCCCTCATCAAATCCATTTATATCTAAACATCGAAAACTCCCGGTTGATTTAATGCGGCCAGGCGGGACTCGCCCCTTCAGGCGAGTCCGTCCAGGCGAGTCCCTTCGCGAGGACTTGATTCAATCCGGCAGGATTTTGAGCGCGATGAAGCCGTGGCCCTTGACCCGAAACCGGAGCTGATAGAGTTCGCTGCCTTTCCGGCGCGACTGCGTTCCGGACGCCAGGTCGAGAAGGACATAATTTTTTCCGGGGGCGAGCCCGAGGGGCAAGATGACGACGTCCACGGGCGTCGGGCCATAGTTCGTGACCGCCGCGGCCGGGGCTCCGGCTCCCGTCGTCATGCCGACGTCCATATCGCCGTTCACGCCGACGATATCGAACGGCCGCTTCACGCCGTAGCGGCCGAGCGCCGAATCGAGAATGTCGCGAACGTAGCCGGGCATCGTCCCGACGGCGCTCGCGACGTCCAAAGGAATGGTCACGACCAGTCCTTTTCCCAAGGGATTCACGAGCACGGCCGCCGCTCCGTCTTCGAACACGGCAAACGCTCGGCCCGAGGTCGGTTTCCAAATCGGCACGGCCGCCGCCCCCGCTCCATAGAGCGCGCCTGGATTCACGCGCGAGAACATCGGCTCGCGGATCTCGATCAGCGTATGCTTCCGGGCGGCGTCTTCGCGGCCGCCCGTCAGGGCTTCGCGGTCGAAGAGGTCGCCGTAGGGGATCCGCGGCCCGAACAAGACCGCCGTCCCGCCCCGCTCCACAAACGTCTTGAGGAGGACGCTGTCCGTGTCCTGCATTCCGGAAATGTCCGGAAGCACGAGAACGTATTTGCGGGACAGAAGAAATTCGAGCTGCTCCTCGTTCAGGTGGTAGGGGTAGAACGGCAGGACATCTTCGCCTTTCGGGGGAATGAACGGCACGATTTCGACCGCCAGGCCGAGCCGGCGGAACGCATCCAGCGCCGGAACGATGCTTTCCGACCATCGGTCGGTCCACCAGTCGCTATACGGAATATAGACGCCGATATGGCTCGGCTCGTTCGCCACCTCGCGGGCCAACGTCCGAAACGCTTTCAGCCCGGACTCGATCGCCGGCGCGGTTTTCAGGACGTCGGGCGTTATTTTTCCCATGACGTGGACGTTATAATGATAGGAAAAAAGCGCTAGGCCGTCGGGTCCGAAGCACGTGGCCGCGCTCAGGATTTGTCCCAGGGCATCCTCCGGGCCGGCCAGATAAGCGCCGCCGAAGCTTTTTTCCAAGTAGCCGAAAAGCTCGACGTGGGACAAAGCGATCTTGCCCTTTTGAATCATGGCCCCCGCCGAGAGCGCCGCGAAATCGCGCGTCCGCCGGACCGGGAACATCTTCCGGTTGTCCGGCCGGTAGGAGGCCATGACCGACCCCTGATAGACCACGAGGTCGAGGCTGTCGATCGCGGCGAGGTATCCCGCCAGCAGCGGGTCGTCAATATAAGGAGCGCAGCCGGCCAGCAACCCCTTGTTGAGCGCTTTCACGCTGTCGCTGAATTCCCGGACGTGCGCCGCGAAATAGGTCCCGCTCCCTTCTTGATAATCGTAGAAGCCGAGAAGCGAGGGATGATCGCGGTAGAGGGACCACAGCTCCCGCATGACGGCTTTCATGCTGGCCATGTACTCGGCATAAGGCTTTTTTTCGGTCGTGTCCCAAACGACCGTGACAAGGCAGGACAGCCCGAGCTCGTCGGCCAGTTCGAGAGCCGGGCCGAGCCGGTCGTCGGCCGACCGGGGCATCGCCGCGGACGCGCAGACCCGGGACGGGTACCAGGCTTTTCCGTTGATGATGTCGTGGAGGACAAGCATGGTGCCGCCGGCCGCCGCGAACCGGCGCATGTAATCCGCGGCGTCCTCGCGCGCCCCCGCCTGCGGCAGGGCGCTGATGATCATGAAATCGGCGACGACCTTGCCGACGATGAAACTGGCTTTTCCCGTGGCCGTGGACCCGGGCTCCGCGGCCTCGACCGTGACGCCGTAAAGACCTTCGGGAGCGTCGGCCTCGAGCCTGGCTTCGCCCTTGAACAAACCGAGCTCCCGGCTGGCGAGCGAAAGGGCGAGGTCGCTCCGGCCCCGGGTCGGGACGAAGATCGTCGCCTTGAGCTTCACGTCGTCAAGCGACAGAGATCCATCCGTTCGGATGACGGCGCTCACGCCGACGGCGCCGCCCGGGGACGGCCGCAGCTTGTCGACCGAGACTTCGACCCGGAGTTTTTCGCGGCCGGCCGCGGCCGGATTCCTTTTTTGACACGCGGTCGATAGGACCAGCGCCGTCCCGAGAAGGACGAGAAGGCCGCCCGGCGCGAAACGGCAGCCCAGCTGCGCGCCCCGCCGTATCTTTGTCATCATTCCGGCCGGTTCACCTCAACGACGAGAGGATCTTCTGGAACGTCGATTTTTTCATCATCGTCTGCATCTCCGTGAACTGCTTGAGAAGCTGGTTGACCTCGCTCACCGGCCGGCCGCTGCCGCACGCGATGCGCTGCCGCCGGCTGCCGTTGATGACTTTCGGGTTCATCCGCTCCATGGGCGTCATGGAATTGATGATGGCTTCGAAATGGACGACCTTCCGGTCGTCGACCTCGGCTTGGGCCAGGCCTTTGAACGGACCGACCGACGGAAGGTGGCCCAGCATGCCGGAAAGCGACCCCATTTTCCGCAGCTGGCCGAGCTGCTTCTTGAAATCATCGAGGGTGAATTCCCGGGTCCGGATCCGGCGGACGAGCTCCTCGGCCTCCTTGGCGTCGGCGTCCTGCTCCGCTTTTTCGATCAAGGTCAGGACGTCGCCCATGCCCATGATCCGGGCGGCCATGCGGTCGGGGTGAAAGACCTCGAGCTTGTCGATCTTCTCTCCGACCCCGACGAATTTGACGGGACGGCCCGTGACCGAAACGATCGACAAGGCCGCGCCGCCCCGGGCGTCGCCGTCGAGCTTGGTCAGAATGATGGACGTCAGGCCGATCCGCTCGGCGAAGGCCTGGGCGCTCTTGACGGCGTCCTGGCCGGTCATGGCGTCGCCGACATAGATGACCTCGACCGGGTCCAGGATCGTTTTCACGAGCCTGAGCTCGTTCATCAGCTCGTCGTCCACGTGGAGACGGCCGGCCGTGTCCACGAGAATGAGGTCGAAGCCGCGGTTCTTGGCGTCCCGGACGAGGTCGCGGAGGGCCTCCTCGGGCCGGGACATCATGTCGGCCGGCATGAGGTGGAACGGGAGGTCGAGGGAGGCGGCGATGATTTCGAGCTGGTCCTGGGCCGCGGGCCGCTTGAGGTCGAACGAGACGAGAAGAGGGTTCCGTCCCTTGCCGCGGACCCACTTGGCGAGCTTGCCGCACGTCGTCGTTTTCCCGCTCCCCTGGAGGCCGACGAGCATGAAGACCGACGGCGGCGTCCCGGCGAACGTCAGCGGTTTGTCCGTCGTCCCCAAGATCTCGGTCAACTCGTCGCGGACGATCTTGATCACGTGCTGGGCGGGCGTCAGGCTGTCGAGCACGGCCTGGTCGAGCGCCTTGACCTTGACCCTGGCCTCGAACTCCTTGACGACCTTGTAGTTGACGTCGGCCTCGAGAAGGGCCAGCCGGATCATTTTCAGGGCCTCGGCCAGGTTCTTCTCGGTGACCTTGCCTTCGCCCTTCAGAAACCTCATCACCTTCTGGAGGCGTTCCGAGAGTTGGTCGAACATCGGCGTCGGTCCTGTCGATCTTAAACGATTGCCCCATAATAAGATAAGGTAATTATAAAAGATTTGGCACTAAATCACAGATACGCTGAGCGAGCATGTTGAAGATGTTGTCCCTCCTATTATTATACCGGAATTCCATTTCTTTGAGATACAGAGGAA
>JBGOYP010000036.1:0-13190 GCA_041479785.1 Candidatus Aminicenantia bacterium
AATCTCGCCCTGCGTTCCGAGTTCCGAGGGCAGCCGCTCCGGCGGCCGCGAGTATGTCTGAGCACGCGAAAGATAAGGGACGAGCCAGAGGAAGGCAAGAATCGATTTGAGATACGAGGGAGTCTCGTGCGGAGTTGCGCAGCGCCGAGGAAATCATGGAACTTTGCAGGGCGAAAAGATTTCCTCTCGAGCGAACTCCGTCCCCACGAGGCTGCTTGACTTCACGGCCGATTGGACATAAAGTTTCGATTGGTTTAATTTTTATGATAAGAGGGAAGTGACCATGGTCAAGAGAATTGCGCTGGCTTCGGTCTGCTTCGGATTGGCCCTCGGGCCGATGGTCGCGGTCGCCCAACAGAAGATGCTGGATGTCCCCTATGTCCCGACGAAATATCCCGTCGTGGACGAAATGCTTCGCATCGTCGGCGTCGATAAGGGGGATATTGTCTATGACCTCGGCTGCGGCGACGGCCGGATCGTCATCACCGCCGCCCAGCGCTACGGGGCGAAAGGTGTCGGCTTCGATATCGACCCCGAACGCATCCAGGAAAGCCGGGATAACGCGAAAAAAGCCGGGGTGACGGGTCTGGTCCAATTTTTCGAACAGGACCTGTTTACGGCCGATTTCCATCAGGCCTCGGTCATGACGCTCTACCTTCTGACCAGCGTCAACCTCAAGCTCCGGCCCAAGATCCTGCGTGAACTGAAGCCCGGCACGCGCGTCGTCTCGCATAACTTCGGCATGGGCGAATGGAAACCCGACCAGTCCTCGTCCGTGGACGTGGACGACATCACGCACGAGGTCTATTTCTGGGTCATCCCCGCCAACATCACCGGAACCTGGACCTGGACCATGGGAAAGCCCGCTCTCTCCACCGAGATGAAGCTCGACCAGGCTTTCCAATATCCGACCGGGACGGCGAAAGTCAACGGCAAAGCGGCCGAAGTGAAAGACCTGACGCTCAAAGGCGACCAGGTCCGGTTCGTTATCGAACGACCGTTCGAGGAGAAGGTCGTGCCCATGGTCTTCGAAGGGAAAGCGCAGGGGCACGCGATCACCGGGACGGTCAAGTTTCCGTCGAACGGGAAGGAAATCATCTGGGAGTGGAAGGCAAAACGCAACCCGGCGACGGAAAAGGCGATCGACGGCGAATCGTCCAAAACGAACCGCCCGTTCTCGCTCAAGATCGGTAAATAGAAGCGCTTCGCTCGATCATAAATCGGGGCCAGATCTCGGACCTGACCCCGGTTCTTTTTGTTGCCTGCGTCCCCCCGATATGATACATAATAGAGGATTTGAACGAGGATTTTTGACGATGCCCGACGAGATTCCCAAGCTCTACGAACCGCGGAAGTACGAAGCGGAGGTCTATAAGACGTGGCTCGACGCCGAAGCCTTCGCGGCCGTCCCGGACGACCGCGCGAACCGGTATGTCATCATGATGCCCCTGCCGAACGTCACCGGAGCCTTGCACATGGGCCATGCCATGGACAACATCATGCAGGACCTGCTCATCCGCTGGCATCGGATGATGAAGGACAACACGCTCTGGATGGCGGGCACGGACCATGCCGGGATCGGCACCCAGGCCGTCATCGAAAAACGCCTTTTCGAACTCGAGGGCAAGACACGGCACGACCTCGGCCGGGAAGCGCTCGTCGCCCGCATCCAGGCCTGGAAGGACGAGTACCGGGAGCGGATCATCCGCCAGCAGCAGAGCATGGGCTGCTCGTGCGACTGGAAGCGCCAGCGGTTTACGATGGACGAAGTCTGCGCCCGGGCCGTGCGAGAGGCGTTCTTCAGGCTCTTCCGCGACGGGCTTATTTACCGGGGCAACCGTCTCGTCAATTGGGACTGCCAGCTCGAAACCGCCGTCTCGGACGACGAAATCGTTTACGAAAAAGTCCAGGGCCATTTCTATCACATCAAGTATCCGGTCATCGACCCCAAACCCGGCGAGCCGGAGCACGTCGTGGTGGCCACGACGCGTCCCGAGACCATGCTGGGCGACACCGCGGTGGCCGTCCACCCCGACCCGGCGGCGGCTATGGAAAAAAAGATGGCTTCGCTCCGGGAGCGGATGGACGGCGCCTCGAAAAAAGAACGAATTGAGATGAAGGCCGAACTCGAGCGCATCGAGGAACGGAAGCGCACTCATCTTCCGATTCTTCTCAAGCTGCGCGACATGGCCAAAGATCGCCGGACCGTTCTTCTTCCGCTTCTCGTCCGGCCGATCCCGCTCATCGTCGACGAGTGGGCCGACCCAGCCCTCGGCTCGGGCTGCGTCAAGATCACGCCCGGCCACGACCCCAACGACTACGACGTCTGGAGCCGCCATCGGAACGAGATCGGCGTCATCAATATCTTGAACACGAACGGCACGCTCAACGAGAATGCCGGGCCCTATCGGGGCCTGGACCGGTTCGAAGCACGAAAAAAGGTCGCGGCCGACCTGCGGACGCGCGGCCTTCTGGGCGAAGTCGAGGACCGCGAGATCGAGGTCGGCCATTCCGACCGGTCCAAGACGCCGATCGAGCCGTATCTGAGCAAGCAGTGGTTCGTCCGGATGGGCGACGTGCCCGGCGGAATCGTCTGCGGCGCGGGAACGAAGAAAATATTCCGGGCCGTCGGGCTGGCTCAAGCCTGCATCGATACCGTCGCTCCGAACTATCAATCGCCGAGCGGAAAGCGGCTGATGTTCGCCCCCGACCACGCCCGCTACGGCGGCACGTATAAGGCCTGGCTCTCGGAAAAGCGCGACTGGTGCATCAGCCGGCAGCTCTGGTGGGGCCACAGGATCCCAATCTGGCAGGTCTCGAAATTCGGCCTCGACATCAGCGCCGTTCTGGCCGGCCTTCCCAACGCGTCCAGGGACGAACTTTGGGCCTGGGTCACGGACGCCGAGGGCCGGATCTACGGAAAGCCCGAAGTCGAGACGCTCGACCCTCGCGAACGATATGACATCCTCGTTTCCTTGCGGAATCCCGCCGCGGAAGCTAAATACGCCGCGGCGCTCGAAGCCGCCGGGTTCGCGCAGGACCCCGACGTTCTCGACACTTGGTTCAGCTCGGCCCTCTGGCCGATGAGCACGCTCGGCTGGCCCGACCCGGCCACGGCCGCCCTCGACCCGGGTCAGCGGCCGCTCGGCCCGGTCCACGGCCGGTCCGATTGCCTGAGCTATTACTATCCCGGCTCCTGCCTCGTCACGGCGCGCGACATCATCACCCTCTGGGTCGCTCGGATGATGCTCATGGGATTGTATTTGATGGGCGACGTCCCGTTCACGGATTCGTTCATCCACGCCAACATCCAGGACGGCAAAGGCGAGCGGATGAGCAAAAGCAAGGGCAACGGCATCGATCCCGAGGACATCATCGACAAATACGGCGCCGACGCGATGCGCTACGTCCTGTGCGACATGCAGACGGGGACGCAAGACATCCGGTTGCCCGTACAGGCCATGTCGCCTTACACGGGGGAATTGGTCGACCTGGCGACGGCCAAACACGGCCGGTCAATCTTCACCTATATCGACCCCGATTCCGGCAAGGAATTCGACGTCCTGGGATCGATGCCCGACCTGCCCGCGGCCAAGATCATCAGCGAGCGGTTCGACATCGGACGCGGGTTTTGCACCAAGCTCTGGAACGCGGCCCGGTTCACGCTGATGAACCTGGGCGAGCATAAATTTACGCCCATCGCCCCCGGCCGGCTCGCGCCGGAGGACCGATGGATTCTGTCGCGATTATCGCGCGTCATCGCCGAAGTGACAGACGAACTCCGGGCGTATAATCCCTCGGCGGCGATCGGCGCGGCCCGCGATTTCTTCTGGGGAGAGCTGTGCGATTGGTATCTCGAAATCGTCAAACCGCGCCTGAAGGACGAGGCGGCGGCGCCGGTCGTCCGGACGATCCTCTCGTTCGCGCTCGACCAGGTGCTGCGCCTTTTTCATCCCTTCGTCCCGTTTATCACCGAGGTCCTGTGGGAGCGACTCAACGCGCAATGCCCGGTCCGCGGCCTGACGGCCCCGGTCCATGGATCGGACCTCCTCATCAACGCGGATTGGCCGACCCCCCATCCCAACTGGGAGGACACCGGCATCGAGTCCGAATTCGGACTTTTACGGGATTTTGTCCGCGGAATTCGAGAAACGCGGGCGCTGCATAATATCCCGCCCGGCCGCAAGCTCGATGCGCTTATCAAAGCGACGGGACGGTCGGAAAAAATCCTGCGGGAGATGCGGCCGCTCGTGGCACATTTGGCCGCGCTGAATTCGCTCGAAATCGGGGCGACGGTCACCCGTCCCGCGGCCGCGGTCGGCCATGTCCTGGGCGATATCGAGGTCTACCTCGCCGGACTGGTCGATGCGGACGTCGAGCGGCAGCGCCTCTCGGCGAAAATAACGAAACTGCTCGAGGACGCGCGCAAGTCCGAGGCTCGTCTTTCCAACAAAGCGTTCGTCGAGCGGGCGCCGGCCGACGTCGTCGAGAAAGAGCGCCAAAAGCTCAAGGACTTGCGGACGCAGATCGACCTGATCGACGCTCAGTTGAAATTGCTTTAAATATCGGTCGGATTTTCGCCCCGCCCCCCTTTACCGGAGGGCGATGAGGACGTCGTCCGTTTTCAGGACTTTCGCGTAGGTTCCGTTCATCGTCGCCAGGGCGGCCGCATGGACCTGGGCCGCGGGGATGTCCACGCCGTTGAAATTCAACGGCCGCGTCGCGCAGGCGTCGTGGGCCACGATGACCGTGAATCCGAAATCCGCCGCCGCCCGCGTCGCCGCTTCCACGCACATTTGGGTTTGCATCCCGCAGATGACGAGATGCTGGAGGCCTCTCTGCTTCAGATAATCGCGAAGCTCGGTTTCGCGGAACGCGTTCGCGTAACGTTTGACGATGACCTTTTCCCCCTCGGCCGGCGCGACGTTCGGATGGATGGCGTAAGCCGGGTCGTTCTCAAGTCCGGCGGGATTCGCGGGAACATGCTTGACGTGGATGACCGGTCCCTTTTTCGCGCGGAAGGCCTCGAGGAGTTTTTTCGCTTGAAGGCTGGCCTCGACGCTCCCGGTCAAAGGGACCTTCCCGCCCTCGAAATAGAAATTCTGGATATCGATGATCACCAGCGCCGTTCGGGATAAATCGATCGAGGTATTTTGTCCGCTCTGAGCTTGGACCGGTCCCGCCACAAGCAGGCATATTGCAGAAAATAAGCCGACGCCGAATAATTTGAATGTCATGCGCCTCTCCACGGATGGGGAATATAACGGATGGGGAATATAAAGGAGGGCGCCGCTTTTGTCAAAGACTCGCATGGGGGGAGCACGCCTCGGCGTGAACCCCTCTTATTCGTCTTATTTTATCGGCCGATCGTGATGGAGCCGTTTGTCGTCTCCAGCGTGATCAGCGGACCGCCGGTCCCGATCGTGCCTTCGATGCGCCGCCGGGAGCTGGAGATTCCCTGCATCGTCACGGGAAAATCCAGGGTGATGTGTCCGTTCGTCGTCCGCGCTTTGAGGACGGCATTCGGTTGTTCTCCCAGGCGCAGATGGATCGAGCCGTTGGTCGTGTCCGCTTCGATGTCGGCCTCGACCTTCGGCATTTCGATGGTGATGCCGCCGTTGGTCGTATTGGCGCGGAGCCGGCCTTTAACGTCGAGAGCGCGGATGATGCCGTTCGTAGTCGAGAGCGCGACCGTTCCCGTCGCCCCCTCGATGCGCACGGCGCCGTTGGTCGACGACGCCTTGACGTCGCCGAACGGACC
Organism: Candidatus Aminicenantia bacterium; assembly: GCA_041479785.1. Classification (GTDB taxonomy): domain Bacteria; phylum Acidobacteriota; class Aminicenantia; order Aminicenantales; family UBA4085; genus JBGOYP01. The sequence continues at coordinate 5,762 of JBGOYP010000036.1, forward strand.
GACGATCTCGACCGTTCCGTTCGTCGTCCGGACGAGCTCGAGCCGGGCGCCTTGGGGGATCTTGATTTCATAATTGACCCGGACTCGGAGATTCCGGAGGCGGGGATAGATCGTATCGACCGTGACAAACCGCGCGCCCGCGTCGACTTTGATTTCGACAAGTTCGAGGTTCTTTTCCTGCGCCGCTGATTTTTCGGCCTTGATCTCGACTTCGGGCTTGTCCCAGGCCGAGATCCGGACCGTCCCGTTCGTGTTCTTGAGGCTGAAATCTCCGTTCGCGGGAAGGGGATACGTCTTTTCGAAGCTTTGCTTGTAGTGATAGTCCCGGCCGAAGAACGAATCGGCGTTGAATTCGCAGACAGCGTTCAGGCCGGTCGCGATAAGCACCAGAACGGCCAGGGCCAGGATGATTCTCGGGGAATCCGTCGATTTAGGCATAGGCATCTCCTTTTCGATAAGTCCAATTGAAGATACGAAAATCCGCTAAAAAAGGTTTCCTTTTTGAAAAAGAGAGAAACAGGGGTCAGATCTCGGATCTGACCCCAGGAAGCTCGATCTCCCCGGTCATGAACGTCACGGCCTGGCCGCCGATGAGAACGCGGTCTCCGTGATGTTCGCAGAACAGCTCCCCGCCGCGTTTCGAGACCTGGTAAGCATGGAGCTTCCGCTTTTTCAGGCGATGGGCCCAGAAAGGGATGAGCTGGGTGTGCGAGGACCCCGTGACCGGGTCTTCCGGGACGCCGACCTGGGGGGCGAAAAATCGGGAGACGAAATCGGCCGTCACCCCACGGGCCGTGGCGATAATGCCCACGGCGTCGAGTTTGACCAGCTCGGTGAAGTCGGGTTCGAGTCCGGCGACGTCCGCTTCCTCGTCGAACACGGCCATATAGTCGCGGCCTTTAAAAACTTCGCGCGGCTTCCGGCCCAGACCGTTGACCAGCGCGACCGGCGTTTCGGCCGGGACCGCGTCCAGGACGGGGAAATCCAGGTAAAGCCGGTTCCCTCTCTTCAGGGTCCGCAGGCGGCCGCTTTTGCGCGAGCGGAAAACGACCTCCTTAGCTTTGACCCCCAGGTGCTCGAAGATCACGTGGGCGGAGGCCAGAGTCGCGTGGCCGCAGAGGTCGATCTCGACGAGCGGCGTGAACCAGCGGATGGCGAACGCTCCGTTCGTTCGAACGAAAAAAGCCGTTTCGCTGAGGTTGTTCTCCGCGGCGATCGCCTGGAGCGTCTTCTCCGGCAGCCAGGACTCGAGCGGGCAGACGGCGGCGGGGTTGCCGCCGAAGGTTTTTTTCGTGAAGGCGTCGACCTGATAAATCGGGATGCGCATCGGATCTCCTCTCCATCGGCGTCCGGCCCGTTCCCGGGAGCCGGGTCCCGATGGTGTCATTTCCTATTTTACATTTTTCGCGGCGCGAAGTAGAATTTTTTTTGAGGAAGGAGAAAGAACCATGCTGCTTCTCAAAATATTCAGCCTATTCACGCGGGTCGCGCTCTTTTCCTGGGGCGGCGGACCGGCCTCGCTGGCCCTGATGCAGCGCGAGGTGACGTCGGCCGGATGGGTCTCGCCCCCCGAATTCGCCGACGCCGTGGCGATGAGCAACGCCCTTCCCGGCCCGATCGCGCCCCAGGTTTCGGCCTATATCGGCTATAAGCTCGCCGGCATCCCCGGGGCCATCTCGGCCGTCTCGGGGACCGTCCTGCCGACGACGGTCCTGATGCTGATCCTGATCATCTATTTTTTCGGCATCAAAGACAGCCCGGCCGTCCGGTCCGTGCTCAAGGCCGTCCGCCCCGTCGTCGTCGGCCTGCTTCTCTGGACGACCTATGACATGGCGGCGGCAGTTTTTGGCGCGAAAAAGCTCGGCTGGGCGCAGGCGTTGGCCGGCGGATGGGACAAAGCCCTGATCATGGTTGTGACCTTCCTCCTTCTGACGACGACGCGGACGAATCCGGTCCTGGTGATCCTCGGGGCCGCCGTCCTGGGATTGGTTGTTTATTAACATGATTTCCTATCCGCCCGAGCTTCCGATCACCTCCCGGCGCCCCGATATCGTCCGGGCCATTCAAAACCACCCGGTCGTGATCATCTCGGGCGATACCGGCTGCGGCAAAAGCACTCAGATCCCGAAGATGTGCCTCGAGGCGGGCCGCGGCCGGCGGGGGCGGATCGGCTGTACCCAGCCGCGGCGGATCGCGGCGGTCACGATCGCGAGCCGCATCGCCGAAGAGATGAGGGACACGATCGGCCGCACGGTCGGATACAAAATTCGTTTCGACGACGTGACCTCGCGGGCGACGCGCGTCAAGATTCTGACCGACGGCATGCTTCTCGCCGAGACGCAGTCCGACCCGCGGCTGCGTGAATACGATACCCTGATCATCGACGAAGCGCACGAGCGAAGCCTGAATATCGATTTTCTGCTCGGCATCGTCCGGACGCTTCGGCCCGTCCGGCCCGACCTGAAGCTCATCATCACGTCCGCGACGCTCGACATCGAGAAGTTCCGGCGGGCGTTCGAAGGGGCCCCGGTCCTCGAGGTCGGCGGGCGGATGTATCCGGTCGAGGTCGAATACCGGCCGCCCGACCCGGAGGACGACGACGACGGCGACGCCGACTACGTGGAATCGGCCGTAAAGGCCGTGGACGAGCTCCGGCGGGAGAAGCCGCCTGGCGATGTCCTTATTTTCATGCCCACCGAACAGGATATCCTCGAGACCTGCGAAATTCTCGAAGGCCGCCGCTATCCCGGCGTCAGCATCCTTCCCCTTTACGCCCGACTGCCCGGAGCCGGTCAGACGCGCGTTTATTCCGTGACCGGGCCGAAAATCGTGGTCGCGACCAACGTCGCCGAGACCTCTCTGACGATCCCCGGCATCAAGTACGTCATCGACACCGGGCTGGCGCGCATCGCCCAGTATCTTCCCGGTTCGGGCATCAACAGCCTACCGGTCCGGCCGGTCTCGCAGGGCAGCGCCGACCAGCGCAAGGGCCGCTGCGGACGAGTCCAGGCCGGGGTCTGCGTCCGGCTTTATTCCGAAGAGGACTATGCCGGGAGGCCGAAATTCACGCCGCCCGAGATCCTTCGCTCGAACCTGGCCGAAGTCATTCTGCGCATGATCGACCTCCGGCTCGGGCCGCCTTTGAAATTTCCGTTCGTGGACCGGCCCCATCCCAAAAATGTCGAAGACGGATATGAAACGCTGTTTGAGCTGGGAGCGATCCGGAAACGGGGCGAGGACGATGAATTGACCGAACGCGGCCGGCTCATGGCCCGCATGCCGCTTGATCCCCGGATCTCCCGGATGCTGCTCGAAGCGCGGGCCGAGGGCTGCGTCCGCGAAACCGCCGTCATCGCCTCGGCCTTGAGCATCCGCGATCCGCGCGAGCGCCCCCCCGAAAAAACGGCCCAGGCCGACGCGATGCACGCCCCCTTCCGCCATCCGGATTCCGATTTCCTAACGCTCCTTAATATCTGGGACCGCTATCACGGCGGCCTCGAGCGGGCGACGAGCCATCGCGAGAAGCGGGCCTTCTGTCATGAGCATTTTCTTTCCTTTCCGCGGATGCGCGAATGGGTCTTCGTCCATAACGAAGTCCTGGATATCCTGCGCGAGATGAAGATTCCCCCGGACGGTCCGCGCGAGGCCCGGACGCCGGACGCCCTGTATGGCGGCCTCCACAGGTCCGTCCTGAGCGGCTATCTCTCCAACATCGCCGTTCACAAGGAAAAGAACGTTTATACGGCGGCGAAAGGGCGCGAGGTGATGGTCTTTCCCGGGTCGGCCCTCTTCAACCGGAACGCGGCCTGGATCGTCGCCGCCGAAGTCGTCCGGACAAGCCGCCTGTTCGCGCGCACCGCGGCCCGGATCGAGCCGGGTTGGCTCGAGCGCCTGGGGGGAGAGCTTTGCCGGTATAACCATTCGAATCCGCGCTGGGACAAAAGACGGGGTCAGGTCGTTGCGGACGAACGGGTAAGCCTGTTCGGGCTCGAGATCGTCTCGGACCGGGTCGTGCCGTTCGGGCGGGTCGACCCCGACGCCGCCCACCGCATTTTCGTCCGGTCGGCCCTCATCGCGGGCGATGTCCGGGAGGGCTTCGAGTTCCTCGGCCATAACATGGACCTCAGGGCGCGGCTCTCGACGGTCGAGGACAAGCTGAGGCGGCGGGATCTCCTCAAGGACGAAAAGGAGGTCGCGGCGTTCTATGAAAGCCGCTTGAGCGGCGTTTTCGAGATTCGCGGGCTCAAGGACCGGATCCGGAAGCGCGGCGGTGACGCATTCCTGAGGATGCAAGAGGCCGACCTGGTCAGAACTGTCCCGGACGAACGCAAGCTGGCGCTGTTTCCCGACGAGATCGTCTATGGCGGCGTTCGTTTTGCCCTGCGTTATAAATTTGCGCCGGGCGACGATGCTGACGGAGTTACGATTGAAGTCCCTGCGGACCAACTCTCGCGCTTGTCCGCCGAACGGCTCGAGTGGGGCGTCCCAGGCCAATTTCACGAGAAGGTGGAGGCGCTGGTCAAAGGGCTTCCGAAAAGATACCGCAAGTTGCTTGTTCCCGGCTCGGACGCCGCGGGCGCGATCGCCCGGGAGTTGCCCTTTTCGGACGAATTGCTCTCCGCGGCCCTGGCGCGATTCGTCAAGAGGCGGTTCCGCTGCGATATTCCAGCGCAGGCATGGGACGAGGCCGACTTTCCCAAGCATTTGCGGATGCGCGTCGCCGTGACGGACGGCCGGGGGACCGTGCTTACGGCGAGCCGCGATTTGGACGCGCTGAGGCACTCCCGGCGGGAGGCCGCGGTGGTCGCCGCTCGCGACCCGGCGGTCTGGGCCCGGGCCCGGGAGCGTTGGGAACGGGTGGGGGCGATGTCCTGGGCGTTCGGCGCGCTGCCCGAAATAGTCGCGATCGGCGCCGGCGCCGTCGCCTATCCCGGACTCGAGCCCGGCGAGAACGGCGTCAATCTCAGGTTATTCGATTCTGCCGAAGACGCCTTCGCCTCGCATGTCCGAGGCGTGGAAGCGTTGTTCCTTCGGTCGTTCGCCAAGGACCTGAAATTCATGGAGCGGCATTTGTCGCTGCCGGCGGAGTACGAGCGAGCGGCTCTTTACTTCGGCGGAAGGGAAAACGTCGAACGTATGCTTCTCGAAAACCTGAAGCGCGAGGTATTCCAGAAGAACGTTCGCTCGGAGGAGGATTTCAAGACGGCGGCGGGTGCGGTCGTTCGCGAGCTGTTTTCCCGCGCCCATGCGCTCTGGGAAGCGACCCGCCCCGTCCTGGACGCGTTCCTCGATACGCATACGACACTCTACTCGATCGAAAAGCTCGACGCGGCCAATAAAGCCGTCCTGGCCGTTTGCGGCGATATCCGGAACGAGCTCGAACGCCTCGTTCCCAAGAATTTTCTCGAGCTTTACGGCGCCGAACAGCTTCGTCACGTGACGCGCTACGTCGAGGCCCTCCGGCTTCGGGCCGAGCGGGCGAAAAACGACCCCGAAAAAGATAGGACGAAAGCCGCCCAGGTCGGGCCGTTCCTCGACACCTTGGCCGAACTGCGCGCGGCGGTCCCGCCGAAATCGCCCGTCGAGGTCCGGGCGGCGGTGGACGATTTCCGGTGGATGGTCGAGGAATTCAAAGTCGCGGTGTTCGCGCCCGAGCTGAAGACGGCCTTGCCTGTTTCTCCAAAGCGGCTGAACGCGAAACTTCGGGACGTTCGGGCGCTCCTTCCGCCGCGTCCCGCCCCGGCGACGCGCCTTGATAAATCCAGGCGACCGTAATACGATTTCCATGGTCGGATCTCGATCCCGAAAAAAAAGGCAGCCATGACGGTCGCGAAACGATTGCGGATCCTCTTTATAAGCCTGCTCGCGGGCGCGGTCCTCTTCTCGCCGTCGCCGGCCGTGAGCCGCCAACGGACAACCGACAAGAGCGAGAGCGGCCAGAACGACAAGAGCCGCGAGGCCGAGAAAAAAAAGGACGGCCAGGAGAAGAAGGAGCTGACCAAGCTCTTTCAGCTCAACCCCGTGACGATCGAAGTCGTCGAGTCCCTGCGCGACAAGTCCGTGCCGAACATGGCCGTCGTCAAAACGGAGCTCTTTCCGATGACGATCGGGGTCACCCTCGACACGGCCCTCGAGCGCCAGGCGGGCGTGGACGTCCAGCGCATCCAGGAGGTGGGGACCGCCGCGGACGACGATTCGATCAAGATCCGAGGCATGGGCGCGCGCCGGATCAAGGTCCTTCGCAACGGCCGGCCGCTTAATGCCTCGGGTGTCGCCGGAGGCTATTTCATCGATTTCACGATGATCCCCCTAGCGAACGCGGACCGCGTCGAGGTCATCAAAGGCGTGGTCGACCCGCGCTACGGGAACGTCCTCGGCGGCGTGATCAACATCGTCCCCAAGCGATTGGCCGACCGGCCCTCGACCGAGGTCCAGGCGTCCTATGCGAGCTACGCCACGGCGGTGTTTGACCTTTATCATGGCTTCAAACCCGGGGCGTTTGAGTACTCCCTGGCCGCGGGATACACGCGGAGCGACGGATATTTGCGTAACGGCGGCATGCATTCCGCGAACGCCGAGGTCCACCTTGGTTACGATTTCCCGTTCAAAGGCCGGCTGACCGCGGACGTCGGCACCATCGACCTCAGGAAAGGCTTCGCGGTTGCGAACCGCGCCTCGAAAGTCTTTGGCGATACGACGTATGATACGAGCCTCGATTCCACGTTTCTAGCTTCAGACGGCGAAATCATGTATGGCGGCATGGGCGGCGCGGCTGAGCCGGGAAGCTGGTGGGAAAAGAAAAAATGGACGGTCGACGTCAATTACGAGCAGGCGTTCGGGGATTGGGGTTTCGCCACGGCCCGCTATTGGGTGAACCACGGCGACCGCGAAGCCTACAACAAGCGGCAATCCATCGGCCGCGTTTACCACAAGTTATTTTATGACGACCGGTCGCAGGGGTTCTCGGCGTCCTATCGTCATTATTTCCCGGACCAGGCGATCTCGGCCGGTCTCGACTACAGCCATCTCAATGACGACGGCGACAAGAACCTGTCCGACGATTATCGCGCGCCGTTCTGGAACGGCTCTTACGTCTCGACCGAGAACCTCGAATTCTACGTCATGGACGAGATCCGGCTCGCCGGCGACAAAGTGTCGGTCGTGCCGGGCGTCCGGTATTTATCTTGTAGCGGCGTCGCGGGACAGGCGGGCATCCTCGAGGGCATCCCCGACCTGACGCGAACGGGCTGGGCCCCGTCCCTCAAGCTGTCTTTTTTTTATAAGTTAGATGCGCTCGTTTATCTCAGCGTGGCCCGAGCCCTGCGCATGCCGACGGCCCCCGAGCATTTCTGGCACTACGACTACGACAGCGGCGTGGACACGGGCGATTTGCCCTTCCGGGAGGAAGACGGCCTCCTTCTGCAGGCGG
>JBGOYP010000037.1:0-13088 GCA_041479785.1 Candidatus Aminicenantia bacterium
CGCAGAATTCACCCTAATTGTCCAGGCACGAAAGTAGAAAGTTATTGACTATCTTATAGATGAGATTGGAATCGCGGCTCGGCGACGCGAGCGCTTTCTCGTAAAGGGGCCGGAATGCGGGAAAAACGGCCCGAAAAGCGGAGAGGAGGTTCCGAGCGGAAGGCTCGTCGATTTCGGGATGGATCTGAAGGCCCCAGACGCGTCCGCTCCGCGTTCCGAAAGCTTGGACGGCACAAATATCGGTAGACGCGAGGACGACGAAGGGCTCAGGCAGATTACGGACTTCGTCGAAATGAACGGAAAACGTATCGGCCTGTCCCGGGTCTCCCAGAAGAGGCGACGGCGCGACAAGGTCGATCGTGATCCAGCCGATCTCGGGCTCCCGGCAACGGCCGACGTGGGCCGGCCCAGCTAGCGCAAGGGCCAAGAGCTGGTGACCATAACAGCTGCCCAGCAGGACCCGGCCGGCCGCGGCCGCGTCCTGAACGAATTCAACCTCCCGCTCGACCCATCGCTCCCGTTCTAGGATCGATGCTTCCGAGCCGGTTAACAGGATGTGGGTAAAGTCCTTGAGCCTCGGCAGTTCGCCGTGCGGGGCATAGAAAGAACGCCACTCAACGCCGTTGAGATAGGATTTCCAATGCTCCACCGGTTTGTAGAGCTCGGGGTAGATCGAATTGTCGATGATCGCGACTTTAGGTTTCATGGAGGTTCTCAAGACGCTCATTATAGGCATCGGCAAAAAATTTACAATTCCCGCCGATTCCGTTATAATAACCGCGACACAAAGGAGAACGCGCGGTGCACGTCGTCAACCACGAGACCGAACTCCACGTCATCACCCCGAACGAACCCGGCATTCTGGGCCGCGTTCTGGGGACGCTGGCCAATGCGGGCGTCAACCTCAGAGCTCTTTCCGTCTATTCGATGGACAAAGAAGGCCACTTCCGCCTTTTGACGTCCAACAACAAGAAAGCCGAAGCCTCGCTTAGGACACTCGGCTACAAGGTCAAATCCAACACGGTCATCACCATCGAGATCGGGGACCGGATCGGCGCGGGCGCGGAGATCGGAGCTCTCCTGGGCAACGCCGTCATCGACGTCGAATACTGCTACGGCAGCTCGGCCGGCACCGGACGGGCCCTTCTCGTGTTCAAAACGAACAACAACAAAAAAGCTTTTGATACGCTGAAATAAGCACCGCGTTGGACAAAAAACGCATTCTGGTCGTCACGTCGGACGTCACGTTCGTCGAAGGCGGCCATCTCACGATCGCCCGCAACACCGTCCAAGCCCTCCGCCGGGAAGGGTACGACGCCGACCTTGTCCTAACACCTCAAAACCGTTTCGGCCGGCAGTTTCGGGCTTACTTGGCCAACCGGTTCACGGACGTCGAGCTCGACGGGCTGGGACGCTCCATCCAGCAGGTCATCTCCTTCCGCTTCCCGAGTTATGCCGTGCACCATCCGGTTCATGTCTGCTGGCTCAACCACCGGCTCCGGGAATATTACGATTTATGGCCGGCGCTTCGCGCCCAGCTCGGCTGGAAAGGCCGGCTCAAGGAGACGGTCCGGCGGTATCTAATCCACCGTCTCGATACCCGTTTGCTCAAACACAATGTCACGAAGCTCTACGCCCAATCCGGCACGATTCAACAACGGCTCGAGCGCTGGGGCCGAATCCCGTCCGAGGTCCTGTATCCCCCGCCCCCTCACCGGCCCTACCGCACGGAGTCCTATCAACCGTTCATCTTCACCGTCTCCCGGCTTCAGAAGCTCAAACGGATCGACCTCCTGATCGAGGCGTTCCGGCACGTCCGACACGCGGAGCTCAAAGCGTTCATCGTCGGCGAGGGACCCGAACGTGAATCTCTGAGCCGGAAAATCCGCGAGCTCGGCCTGGAAAACCGGGTCTACCTCCTCGGTTCCGTCGACGAGGAGAACCTTCTTTCGCACTACGCCCGTTGTCTCGCCGTGTTCTTTTGTCCCTCCCAGGAGGATTATGGCTTCGTCACGGGAGAAGCGTTTTCTTCGCGCAAACCCGTCGTGACGACGGACGACAGCGGCGGCCCGGCTGAGCTTGTCAAGGACGGAGAATCGGGATTCGTTCTCCCGGCCGACCCACGGCGCTTAGCGGTGGCGTTCGACACCCTCGCCGAAACCAAAGGCCTCGCCGAAAAAATGGGAAACGCCGGCCAGGTCTTTATATCCCGCCTGACCTGGCCGGAGACGATCAAAAAGCTTCTGATCGTCAAGCCGTAGCTTCGGGAGCGGAAGGCGCCGACCTTTTGCCGACGAAGGTCCTGACGACGAGAACGATCACGCTGATGGCCAAGACGAAGAGCAGGATGTCGGCCGCGACCAAAAGATAGCTTTTTTCGCGCAGATACTGCCGGAACAAGATCGCCAGCGAAGCGAGCGTCGTGGCCATCATGAATCCGGCGGGGATGAGAGTGAAGTTCGCTTTTTTACCTCGGAGCAGGAGCCACGCCGAAACCGCAAGCAGGCTGAGAGCGGCCAGCATTTGATTGGCCGTTCCGAAGATCGGCCAAAGCAAGCTGAACGCGTTCGTCCTCGCCAGGATCAACATCAGGATTACGGACAATCCCGAATTGAACCAAAAGTGTTTGAGGAGTCTTGGGACGTTCACGAACAGGATCCGCCACAGCTCCTCGAACAGATACCGGTTCAGCCGGACGGCGGCATCCAGCGTCGTGATGACAAAACCTTCAACAAGAAGAATGCCGAACACCGTCCCGAGCGCGACGGGAATCCCTAATCCGCGATGGAATAACTGCCCGGCCGCAAGGGAAAAACCTAAGATCGGATTGGATGTGGCGGCGGGATCGGTCGGCCAGACGATCGACTTGTAATCCGCGAAGTTCAGGGCTCCTCCGATCGCGAGAAGGACGCAAACCGCGAGCACGGATTCGAGGAGCATCGCGTTGAATCCGACTTTGCGCACGTCCGTTTCGGAGGCAATCTGTTTACCGGTCGTGCCGCCGGCGACCAGGGCATGAAAGCCGGAGATGGCGCCGCAGGCGATCGTGCAAAACATCATCGGCCAGACGAATCCAAGATGCTGTATCCCCTCCCGGACGTTGAATCCGGGGACCGTGACCGTCATCCCGGCGAAGCCCGTGCCGATGAGCGATAGGACCATCAGCGCCATCCCGCCATAGAGAATTTGAACATTGATGAAATCCCGCGGCTGGAGAATCATCCACACGGGCGCGCCGGCGGCCAACAGGACATAGATCGAGATGAGGATCATCCAGGTTGACGACGAGAGGCTGATGGGATAGGCGATCCCGAAGACGATTGAGACGACACAGATGGCCGAGGCAATGATGTAGGCATAGAGCGTTTTGAGGCCTTTCTTATAAATAAGCCAGCCCAGCAGCGGCGAAAAAAGGGTTATGATGATGACGGACATCGAAGCGATACCGCCGATGCGGCCCAGGACGACGCCGTCCTTGACCACGGTCTTCAGGAATGTCTCGCCTTCCTTGACGCCGATTTTCGCCAGAGGCCAGAGCGAGGTGAGGGAAATGGATGTCGCGCTCAGGAACGATGACGTGACGAGGACGATCATCACGATCGTGAAGGCGATGAACAGGTTGAAGCCGCGCGAGCCGAGCGTCCTGCGGGCCACCTCGGCCATGGATTTCCCGCCCTCGCGCATGCTGACGAAGAGAGCCGTGAAATCATGGACGGCACCGATGAAAATGCCGCCGAGAACGACCCACAGCCAGGCCGGGACAAATCCGTAGAGAATAGCCATGGTCGGCCCGAGAATCGGTCCCGCGCCGGCAATGGCCGAGAAGTGATGGGCAAAGACGACGTACGGCTTGGTCGGGACATAATCGCGCCCGTCGCGGTACTTGACGGCCGGCGTCGAAATGGTCTTATCCTCGCCGAGCCAACGGGCGATCGCCCGTCCATAGAATCGCGAAGCCAGCAGGAACGCGGCGGCGGCTATGGCGAGAATGATCAAAACGTTCATGGCGATGCTCCCTTCAAGGCCCCTAATATAGTCCGGCCTATTTCAAAATTCAATAAACTCAGAAATCCGTTGACAGAGCGAGGCCGAATATCATAAAATAGTGGGCCTGACAGGACCATCGTAGGAGGAATATATGGCCAAAGCAGAACCCAATGTCGTTCCGCTGTGCGACGTTCTCCTCGTGCTGCTCATCATCTTCATGGTCATCACGCCTCTTGTTCAAAAAGGCATCGATGTCAAGCTCCCTGAAACGGCCCAAGCCGACAAGGGCGGAGCGCCGTCCGGGATGATCGTCGTGACGCTCAAGAAAGACCTGACCATCGACATCAATCAGCACCTTTTCCCCGATTTCAAAACCGCCGGCGAAGAGCTGCGCCGCCAGTTCTCAACACGAACCGAGAAAACGATCTTCCTCCGCGCCGACGCGAAGGTGCTCTACTCCAAGGTGGTTGAGCTGATCGACCTATGCAAAGGGGCCGGCGTCGAAACCCTCGGCCTCGTCCCGGAATTCTTTACTGAATAAGTCCTTGTCCGACCGCCGTTTCAACTCCTGAACGGCGGTCTTTTTTTTACCGCCCGCCCCGCGTCCGTCCTATTCTTTGACCGGCCCGATGACGTCGAGAGCGATGATCTGTCTCTGGATTTCGTTTGTCCCCTCATAGATCTGGAGGAGTTTCGCGTCGCGCATGAGCTTTTCGATGGGGTAGTCTTTCATGTAGCCGTAGCCGCCGAAGATCTGCAGGGCCTCGACCGTTGTCTGCATGGCGACATCGGACGCGAAACATTTGGCCATGGCCGACTCCCTTCCGCACGGCCGGCCCTGGTCCGAGAGCCAGGCCGCGTGCCAGACGAGATGGCGGGCGGCCTGGATCTCCATCGCCATCTGGGCGATTTTGAATTGCGTCGCCTGATAGAGAGCGATCGATTTTCCGAACTGGCGGCGCGTCTTGGCGTATTCGACCGCAAGGTTTAACGCGGCCTGGGCGATGCCCACGGCGGCCGCCCCCACCGAGGAACGGGTCTTGTCGAACGTCTTCATCGCGATGATGAACCCCATTCGTTCCTTGCCCAGAAGGTTCTCGGCCGGAACGCGACAATCCTCGAAGAAGATCTCGGCCGTGTTGGACGCGCGATGACCCATCTTGTCCTCGACCTTTCCGACGACGAGGCCGGGTGTGCCTTTGGGGACAATGAAGGCGCTCATGCCGCGGGCGCCTTTTTCGGGGGCTGTGCTGGCAAAGACAACAAAGAGGTCCGCCACGCCCCCGTTCGTTATGAAGCATTTCGCGCCGTTGAGGACATAGACGCTTCCGTCTTTGCGGGCTTTGGTCTTGATCGCGCCGGCGTCTGACCCGGCTTCGCGCTCGGTCAGGCAGTAGGACGCCAAGGTCATCGTCTTGCAGAGCGGCCCGAGGATCCGCCGTTTTTGTTCCTCCGAACCGTAAAGGACGATGGGGGTCGTCGCCAGAGACACCGCCATGATGCTCGTGAACATCCCGGGGCACCCCGCCGAAAGCTCTTCACTCATGAGCGCCATGTCGAAATTGCTGAGGTCGCCGCCGCCGTACGGCTCGGGAATATTGCAGGTCATGAAGCCCGCGTCAAACGCCTTCCGCATGATCTCCCAAGGGAAGTCGTGGCTCTGGTCGTATTTGGCGGCGTTCGGACGCATTTCCTTGGCCGCGAACTCCCGGGCCATCTCCTGAAGGGCGACCTGTTCTTCGGTCAGGGTATAGTCAATCATCGCGACTCCTTTCGTGTTCGGGGTCGTGTCGGTTGAGAGGTCGAACGAACGACCTCAACTTATACAGATTTCCTCCGCGCCTGTCAATTTCTAAAAAGGACCGTCTCTCGGGTCAAGGCATAGACGGCGCCGGTGAAGCCGAAGAGGCGTTCGACGACGTCCTGGGGACGCAAGGGGCGTTGCGGGTCGAAACGGAGCCGAAGGACGAGCCGGTGGCCGTCCCCGTCGACCCGAATGTCGTCGACAAGGGGTTCCCGGACGTAATCCTCGACAAGCCGGAGGGCGATATCGGCCGCGGCGCCGCTCAAGCCCTGATCGAGCCGGATTCGTTCGAGGGCGCCGCGAACGAGGTCCGAGGTCAGGTCGAGACTGTACACGAACCCTTCGATCCGGTTCGTGATCGAAAGAGCGCCGGGCCCGATCTTAATCAGCCGGTGGAACCGGATCCCGTCCGGAGCATGACCGTTCAGGGCATCAACAACAACCGTCTCCTCCATCCCATACCGGCACTTGAACTCGAACGATTCGTCCCGGCCGGACATGCCCAACGGCAACGCCGGTACGAACGACATCAGCATTTTAGGATGGAACCCCGCGCTGAATTCGACCTCGACGCCCGAGCGCTTGAACGTCCGATGGAGAACGTTCAGAAGGTCGTTGTGGGAGATGAAACGGGCCGGCCCGGTCTTCTCATAATACACTTGATAGCGCATCACCTCTGCGGCGGCATGTCCGAGGACGGTTCTTGAAAAAGCCCGGGCCTCAACCGTTTTCGGAAACGTCCGTTCGAGGTCGGTCGCGAATTCGCAGCCGCGGCATGCTCCGCAGGACGTTTCGAGGCAGGACGGCGTCGTCTCGGCGCGCAACGCTTTCGTCAGCTCCGACCGGAGAAACGACGTCCGGACGCCGGTTTCAAAAAGGTCCCAAGGCAGGGCCGCCTCGGTGTCGAGCGACCCGAGAAAAACGCGCTTGTCCAGGCCGCAGGACGAGAACGCTTCCGACCAGGCGGACGGCTTAAAATGATCGCGCCAGCTGTCGAACCTCGCTCCGTTCGCCCAGGCACGGGAGAGGACCGCGCCCAATCGGCGGTCGCCTCGCGAAAAAACGGCTTCGAGGACGGACATCTCAAGGGGATGGTCCTTGACTTCGACGGCCTTGAGCCGTCTGAGTTCCCGCCGCAAAAGGTCGCGCTTTTCGTCGAGCGTCCCCGCGTCGTCCATGGCCAGCCACTGGAAGGGCGTATGCGGTTTCGGGATGAACGAAGACAAGCTCAGATGAATGCGCGGCGGCGCGCCCAGGATCCCGCGTCCGGTCTCCGAGAGTTTCCCGACGAGCGAGACGATCGCCCGCAGGTCGTCCTCGGTCTCGGTCGGTAGGCCGATCATGAAATAGAGCTTGATGAGCTTCCACCCCTCGCGAAAAGCGTTCGCGGCCGCCTCGATGAGCTCTCCGTCCGTGACGGGCTTGTTGATGACGCGCCGCAACCGCTCCGAGCCTGCTTCGGGAACGAGCGTAAATCCCGTCTTCCGAACTTTGACGATCGCCTGCGCAATGTCCCCGGACAAACCCTTCGGCCGGAGCGCCGACAGCGACAACGCCACGCGCTCATCTTTGAGGCCCGCCATGACGCTCTCGATCGTCCGCTCCAAATAAGGATAATCGCTCACGGACAGAGAAAACAGCGACGCGTCCTCGTATCCGGTCGAACGGAGACTTTGGAAGATCCGGTCGGCGACAAACGACGGGTCTTTGACCCGATACGGGGCGTAGATGTTGACGGCCTGGCAAAAGCGGCATTTTTGGGGACATCCGCGCGCCACCTCGACGGCGACGCGGTCGAAGACCGCCCGGATGTTGGGAACGACGATGTCCGCCGGAAACGGAGACCGGGAAAACGAGCGAAGAACGCGCTTTTGGACCGGGGCGGACGACCCCGACTTCGGGCGCACGGCGAGGAGCGGCGACCCCTCGGGATGAAAGGTCTCGTAGAGCGACGGGACGTAGACGCCGGCGACCGCGGCCATCTCCTTCAGGATCCGGTCCCGCGGCGCGCCCCGGCGTTTGAGCAGCGCGTACCGCTCGAGAATCTCCGGGACCGCCTCTTCCCCGTCGCCGAGGAGAAAAAGGTCGAAAATGTCCGCGACCGGCTCCGGATTGAACGCCGCGGGCCCGCCGGCCAGAACGATCGGATGGGCGGAGGTACGGTCTTTCGCATAGATCGGAATGCCGCCGAGGTCGAGTATCGTCAGGATGTTCGAATAATTCAGCTCGTAGAGTAGAGAGACCCCCAGGATGTCGAACCGGTCGAGCGGAAGGCCGTTTTCGAGCGAGCCCAGCGGAAGCCCCGCTTCGCGAAGCTTGATCTCATAATCGGGCCACGGGGCGAAGACGCGCTCGGCCGCCCAATCCGGCCGGCTGTTGATCAGGGCATAAAGAATTTTCTGGCCGATATAGGACATCCCGATCTCGTACGCGTCGGGAAAAGCCAGCGCGACCAGGACCTGGACGCGACCCGGGTCCTTCCGGACCGCGTTCCATTCGCCGCCGAAATAACGTCCGGGTTTCTCCACCGAGCCCAGGATCCGCTCATGACGGAGGCGCCGCTCGTCAGGCATTAACGAATCGTCTCATCTTGACGTTGAGCGCCAGGCCGACCGCGAGATACGTCGTCAGAAGCGACGTCCCGCCATAGCTCAGGAGAGGGATCGGAATTCCCGTGACTGGGAACAGGCCGACGATCATCATAACATTGACCGCGAATTCAAAAGTCAGGAGGCAGGCGACCATGAAAACGATGTACATCCCGGTCCGGTCGCGCGATTGCCCGACGGAGTTAAAAAGCCGGGCCAGGAAGAGGAAATAGACGAGGAAAACGGCGAGGGTCCCCAAGAAACCGAATTCCTCCCCCAAGACCGAAAAGATAAAATCCGTATGCCGGGCCGGCAGGAAACGGAGCTGGCTCTGCGTCCCCTTCGCAAAACCTTTACCGGTCAGCCCTCCGGAGCCGATGGCGATCTTGGACTGGAGGACCTGATAGCCCGACCCTCGTGGGTCCTGGCCGGGATTCACGAGCGTCGTCAGCCGTTTCTTCTGATAGTCCTTGAGGAAGAACTGCCAGCCGCCGAATCCGGCGACGACGGCGATGATGAGAAGAAGGGCGACGGTTCTCCTGTTCAGGCCGGCCAGGACCAGGCTGCCGAAGAGAATGGGTGCCAGACACATCGCCGTGCCCATGTCCGGTTGGAGGGCGACTAGTCCCATCGGCACGACGGCCGCGCCGGCGGCGAGTAAGGCATAGTCCGAGCTGACGTACGTCCGCCGGAACTCCGCAAAGATCCGGGCGAGAAGGAGGATCAGGACGATTTTCGCCAGCTCCGACGGCTGGCCTCCAAAAAAAGCAGCGTGGAAGAGCCAGCTTCTTGCGCCCCCGATGGACCGGCCGAACAGGAGGAGTCCGGCCAGAACGGCCATGAGCAGGACGTAGAGATACGGCGCAAAACCGACCAGCATCTTGTAATCCACGAACAACACCAGGAACAGGGCGCCTAAGCTGACCGCGAGCCAGAGGAGCTGCCGGAGGTAGAAATGGCCCGGCAGATAATGTGACGCGCTGTAGATGAGAACGACTCCGATGGCGGTGTTGGCGAGCAGGAGCCCGATCAGCACCCAGTCAATTTCTCGAAGATGGAGCCTGTCGATCATGATATTTGGCTTTATAAAGGCTGAAGATCTCTCGGGCGATCGGGGCCGCTATTTCCCCGCCCCGGCCGCCGAATTCGACGAGGACGGTCACGACGACCTCCGGACGATTGCGGGGCGCGAATCCCGTGAACCAGGCATGAGTTTTTCTCTGGATCCCCAACCGTTCGGACGTTTCCCGGCTGACCGTCTCGGTCGACCCTGTCTTGCTGCAGACATCGAACCCTTCGACGCGGGCGGCATGACCGGTCCCCTCCCGATTCGCCGAACGCCACATCCCCTCGGCGATGTCTTCGAAGACGCTCGACGGGATATCCGTGAATTCCGTCCGCGCCGGAGCGTCCGCGAGAAGATGCGGACGGACGCGCGTCCCGCGGTTCGCGATCAGCGCGGTCATCGTCGCGACTTGGATCGGGGTGACCTGAAGCGCGCCTTGGCCGATCGCGACCGAGATGGTTTCGCCCGGATACCAGGGCGCCTTCTGCGTCCTCTGTTTCCATTCCGTGCTGGGGACCGTGCCTTCGCTTTCGTTCGAAATGTCGATTCCGGTCTTCTGGCCCAGCCCCATCCGCCCCGCGTAGTCGGCGATCGCGTCGATGCCCATCCGGCGGCCGAGGCTGTAAAAATAAATATTGCACGAGTAACGGATGGCGTCGTAGAAGTTGAGCGTGCCGTGGGCGCTGAGACAGTGGAACGCGCGCCCGTAGATTTCGATCTCGCCGTTGCACGTGAAGAGCGTCTGCGGAACGATCGTTCCCGAGCCCAGGGCGCCCGCCGACATGACAAGCTTGAAGATGGACCCCGGCGAATACAGTCCCTGGGTCGCCCGGTTGATCAGCGGATGGTCGGGGTTGGCGGCCAGGGCCGTCCATTCCTCGGGCGTGAACCGATTGATGAATTTATTGGGGTCGAAGGTCGGCGAGCTGGCCAGGACGAGAAGACCGCCGGTCCTCGGGTCGAGAACGACGACGGTCCCTTCTCTGCCGGCGAGGAGCTGTTCGGCTTTTGCCTGGAGGTCATAATCCAGGGCGAGAGCCAGTTTCGGGCTCTGCCGAGGGTCGACGCGGTCCGTCTCGCTGCGCTTGCGTCCCTGGCTGTCCACGATTTCAACGAGTTTTCCGTCGACGCCCGCGATCCGGGATTCGTAGGTGCTCTCGACGCCTGTCCGGCCGACCATGTCGCCGAGGCGACGGTCCTTGAACGTCGTCCGCAGCTCGTCGGGCGTCAATTCCTGAAGGTATCCGATGAGGTGCGCCGCCAGAGCGCCGAACGGGTAGAACCGCTTCGGCTCGGTTTCGATGACAAGTTCCGGGAATTCCATTTTCCGGACTTCGATCCGGGCCACGTCCTCCAGGCTGAGGTTGTCCTTGACGACGATCGGCTTGAAAAGCGGCATCGTTCGATATTTCTCGACGCGGCCGCGCACGACTTCGGGGTCGAGTCCCAGCATCTGGCCGATCCGTTGGTAGGACTCCTCCAGGTTCTTCGTATTTTCGCGGATGACCGAGGCCTTGAACGCGGCGACGTTGTCGGCCAGGATGACCTGGCCGCCCCGGTCCGTGATTACGGCCCGCGGCGCCGGAAGGATGACGTCGCGCGTCCGGTTGGCCTCGGACATCGCCCAGTACTTCCGGTGGTCGAGGATCTGGATTTTCCAGTAAAAAAAGACGATCAAGGCGCACACGGCCTCGACGGCGATGAAGACGGCCCGCGACCTTTTCAAGGCGCGCGAGACGTCTTCGTAGATCTGACTATCGGTCATGGCGGGCCTTCAGCCGGCGATAAACGAGGAACGCCGCCGTCCCGAGCAGCGCCGAGACGAACGGCTGGGCCAGCAGCCATCCCCCGGCCCACGGAAACCCTTCCGAGAAAAAAACGGCGCTCAGGCCGGCCCAGAGTCCGAGGTCGAGCGCCGCCATCAGCCCGACGAACAAACAGAGGCGCGCCGGACGGACGACATCGATCTTCCGCGAGATCACGCCGGCGAGATATCCGGCGACGGTGTTCGCCACGCCGGCCAGGCCGAACACCCCGAGCGAGAACGAATCCACGATTAGGCCGCAGACCATGCCGAAGACCGCCCCCGGGATCTCGCCCTCGATGACCCCGAACAGAATCACGGCGATCGTGAAAACGTTGACGAGGACGACAAGAGGGACGGCGAGTCCGTGGAGCACCGTAAACACGAGAAAGACTCCCAGAACCGTCAGAGAGCCGCGGAGGAGGATGGTCATGGTCCGGGGATTACTCCCGGCCCCTCTCGGTGAGGACGGCCACGTGGGACAGGTCGGAGAACCTGAAACGGGGACGGACCGCGATCTTCTTGAACAACGAATTTTCGGCCGTCACCGAGACGACCTGTCCGACCGGGATCCGGGCCGGAAAGACATGGTCGAATCCCGAGGTCTCCAATTCTTCGCCTTCGGCGACGGCCTCGTTTGTCGCCAGGACATAGCGGAGCCAGCACGTGCCGGACTTGCCGTCTCCGGCCAGGACGCCTTGGATGCGCGCGACCGCCGACTGGACGGCGACCGCGCTGTTGTCGTCCGTGATCAGCTGGACCGTCGCTTCGCCGGGAGCTATCGGGGGGACGACGCGGCCGACGAGATTCCCGGATTTATCCACGACCGGCATGTTGACCTGGAGGCCGTCCCTGGCGCCCTTGTCGATGACAATCGATTTATAGGCGTTGGACGCGTCGACCCCGATGACGGCCGCAGCCAGGAACGCCCGACGGAGCCCGGTGAGCGTCCGTTCGAGCTCCCGGGTCGTCTCCAGGCCGGACAGCTCGCCGCGGAGCCGCATATTTTCCTGCCGCAGATGAAACATATCATCGCGCATCGCCTGGTTCTGCGCTTCGACGTCCCTAAGATAGAGATAGCGGGTCCAGAGCCGTCCCGCGCCGGCGAACAGGCCGTGGACCGCTTTTTGGACGGGCGCGAAAAGGAAGAAGACCGTCTTCTCGAAATAGGTCGGCTCCTCGCCGAACGGCACCTGGAGCGAAATGAGGACGAGTTGAACGAACAGAAGCCCGCCAAAGACGAGCGCTTTTTTCTGCTCTTTCCGAAAGCGGGGCATGCCCTTACTGTCGTCTTACGTGATCGCGACTTTTTTCAGCAGCTCGAGGTCGTCGAGCATCTTTCCCGCGCCGAGGACGACGGAGGTCAGGGGGTCCTCGGTGATGAAAACCGGAAGCTGGGTCTCTTCGCGGACGCGCTTGTCGAGGTTCTTGAGCAACGCCCCGCCGCCGGTGAG
The DNA here is from genome assembly GCA_041479785.1 of Candidatus Aminicenantia bacterium. GTDB lineage: Bacteria > Acidobacteriota > Aminicenantia > Aminicenantales > UBA4085 > JBGOYP01. The sequence goes on from JBGOYP010000037.1 coordinate 12,704, forward strand.
AATGATGCCCCGGTCGATGATGTCGGCCGAGAGTTCGGGCGGCGTTTTTTCGAGGGCGATGCGAATGGCGTTGATGATGGCCGCGACGATCTCCTCGAGCGCTTCGCGGATCTCCTGGTCGTCCACGACGATGGTCTTCGGAATGCCTTCGCGCAAGTCGCGGCCTTTGATCTCGAGCGTCAGCGGCTCGTCGAGTGGGTAGGCCGACCCGATCTGGATTTTGACGACTTCCGCCGTCCGCTCGCCGATGAGGAGGTTGTACTTCTTTTTGAGGTACTGGATGATCGCCTCGTCCATTTCGTTGCCGGCGATCCGGATGGCATGATTGAAGACGATCCCGTTGAGCGAGATGACCGCAATGTCCGTCGTCCCGCCGCCGATATCA
>JBGOYP010000038.1:0-12979 GCA_041479785.1 Candidatus Aminicenantia bacterium
CCAAAACGGCCGCCGAACAAGCCAAGCTTCTCAAGGATTTTCTCGACCAGTGTTCTGGCAAAGGCAGCCAATACGAGAATTACGCTCACGGCTATCTTTTCCTCGCTTTGATCCAGACGGGCAAGCTTGACGCCCAAACGCTGGCCGAGGGCGAAAAAGCCGTCACGTTCGGCGGTTTCGATGACGGCCTGAAATGCCAGATGCTGACGCAGCTCTCCGCCCTCTACGCCAATTCCGGTCAAAACCTGGATAAAGCCAAGACCTACGCCAGCCAGCTCATCCAGGTCGCGACGGCGGCCAAAGCCAAGGACGCCGAGAACGCGGCCTGGACCAGGTTCATCGGCGCGGGTCACTTTCTCACGGGCCAGGCGTTAGAACGAGCCAAGGATAATGCCAAAGCCGTCGAGTCCTACGTCACGGCGTACGGCATCCTCAAGGACCCCAAAATCCTTTTCGAAATGAAGCGGATCGCCAGAGCCCAATACGCCGCGAAAGATTACGCCGACGCGGAAAAGACGCTCCGGGCGCTCGTCCAAGCCAACCCGAAGGACACCGAGAGCCAGGCGCACATCCCTCAATGCCTGTACAAGCAAGGCAAGACAGCCGAAGCGCTGGCTCTCTGGAAGGATGCCTTCTCCAAAAGCAAATCCGCCGACCTGGCTTACAACATCGGGATCACCCTCGCCAAGGAAGGCCCGGCCGTGGCCAACGACGCCATGCGCTACCTCATCGACGCGGCCCTCCTCTCCTCGAAACACCAGAACGCGATCGGGATGGCGACGAAAATCTACCTCAGCGCGAACAAGGACTACAACGACCTGGGCAAGCTGCAGGACGACAGCAAGCGGCTCATCGACGATTGGGCCAAGCAGATCAACACCAAGTTCGGGAATAAAAGCGAGGACGAGCTCACGTCCGACGAGCGTCGCGAATACCGGAAGGTCAAGGAGCTCATCGACAAAGAACAGAAAACGCTCGACGGGCTCATCGCTAAGCAGAAAGCGATCGTGGACGGGTTCGACAAAATCGTCGCCGAGGAGAAAGCCAAGCTCGGCCGGTAAACCGCTCCGCGTCGAGACCGGAATCCCTTGAGGCCTCGCCCCGCGAGGGAGAGACCTCAGGGGATTTTTTTTTCCGGCCATTATCGTTACAATGTCCTGGTGAGAGCTTGCCCACGTCGGGGAAGGATTCGATGACGCCCAAACCGCCGTCCCGCGCCCGGGCCATGGCCCGTATCGCCACGCTCCGCAAGGACATCGCTTTCCATGAGAAAAAATATTACGTGAATAACGACCCTCAGATCTCGGACAACGAGTTCGACCGGCTCGTCCGGGAGCTGAAGGACCTGGAAGCCGCCTACCCCGACCTGGTCACGCCCGAGTCGCCGACGCAGCGGGTCGGCGAGAAACCGGTCGAGGGTTTCGAGACGGTGCGTCACGCCGTTCCCATGTTGAGCATGGACAACGTCTATTCCGTCGAGGACTTCCGGGAATTCGACCGGAGGACCCGGAAGCTCCTCGACGGACAGGACGTGGACTATGTTGCCGAGCTCAAAATCGACGGGCTCGGGATCTCGATCCTGTACCGCGACGGACGCTATGTCCAGGCCGTGACCCGCGGCGACGGCGTCCAAGGCGACGACGTGACGGCCAACGTCAAGACGATCAAGAGCCTGCCGATGACGATTCCCGAGCGCCGCCCGGTCGAGGTCCGCGGCGAAGTGTATCTGCCGTTCGAGTCCTTCCGCCGGATCAACCGGGAGCGCGAGGCGAGGGACGAGCCGCTTTTCGCCAACCCGCGCAACGCCGCGGCCGGCTCGGTCCGGCTCCTCGACCCGCGCCTGGTCGCGTCCCGGACTCTCGCTGCGTTCCTCTATTCCCTGTTTGTCGACGGCCGGGAGATGGAGACGCAGGGGGACATCCTTCGGACGCTTAAAACGCTCGGCTTTAAAACCAACCCGCATTCCCGCCGTTGCCGGACCGCGGACGACATCGTCGCCTACTGGAAGGAATGGACGGAAAAAAGGGACACGCTCGACTATGACGTGGACGGCGTGGTGATCAAAGTCAACGCGACGGCCCAGCGAAACGAGCTGGGCGTGACGGCCAAATCCCCGCGCTGGGCGATCTCATTCAAATTCCCGGCGCGGCAGGCCACGACCAAGCTCAAAAACATCATCGTCCAGGTCGGCCGGACCGGGGCCCTGACGCCGGTCGCCGAGCTCGAGCCGGTCAAGCTATCGGGCATCACGGTCAGCCGGGCGACCCTCCACAACGAAGACGAGATCCGCCGCCGCGACATCCGAATCGGAGATTACGTCTTGGTGGAGCGCAGCGGCGACGTCATCCCCAAGATCGTCGGGCCGATGAAAGAGCGCCGGACGGGGCGGGAAAAGGCCTTCGTCATGCCGACGCATTGCCCGGCCTGCGGCTCGGCCGCGTTCCGTCCCGAGGGCGAAGCCGTCTCCCGCTGCACCAATCCGTCGTGCCCGGCCAGGCTCCGCGAAGCCCTGCTTCATTTCGCCGCACGTCGGGCAATGGACATCGAAGGGCTCGGCGAAGCCCTCGTCGACCAGCTCCTCGGGAAAAAACTCGTCACCGCGATTCCCGATATTTACCGCCTCACCTACGACGACCTGGTCGGGCTCGACCGCATGGGCCCGAAAAGCTCGGAGAACGTTCTCGCGGAAATCGAAGGATCCAAGGCCAAAGGCCTCGACCGCTTGGTCTTCGCCCTCGGCATCAGACACGTGGGTGAGCGCTTAGCCCAGACGCTGGCCGCCTATTTCCGCGACATCGACACCCTCGCCGCGGCGGACGGTCCGGCACTGACCGCGGTCGAAGACGTCGGTCCGGTCGTGGCCGAAAGCGTCGGCTTCTTCTTCCGCCAGCCGGAAAACCGCGAACTCCTGAGTAAGCTCAAAGCGGCCGGGCTCCGTTTCGCCGCGCCCGCGGACGGGCCGTCCGGCGAAAAACCGCTCGCCGGGCAGACGTTCGTCCTGACGGGCAAGCTCGAACGGTTCAGCCGTGACGAAGCCAAGGACGCCGTCGAGCGCCTCGGCGGGACGGTGACGGATTCGGTCTCGGCGAAGACGTCCTATCTTGTCGCCGGCGAAGACCCGGGCTCGAAGCTCGCCAAGGCGCGGACGCTCGGTACGCGCATCCTCAGCGAAAAAGACTTTTTGGAATTGCTCAGCAGGACGTAGGCCGCGGATCGTGAGGGTCCGCTCTACTTATTCTTTTTGGACCCGAACAGGTCTTTGGTCCAAATGCCCTTGTGGACTTTTTTATCTTCGGCCTTGCTCGCCAGCAGACGAAGCTCGCCGCGGGCGACCGGGTGTTCGGGGTCAATCTCCAGCGCCTTCTCGAGGTTCTTCTTCGCGCGCGCCAACATTCCTTCTTGCTTGTAGAGCAATCCGAGCCCGATATAGCCTTCGGGATTCCACGGTTCGAGGCTGATCGCCCGTAGAAAGTTTTGTTCGGCCCTCTTGCTCAGGGCGAGGTCTTTCGACTGCGCCATCGCCAGGAGCAGATAGTAGTCGCCTTTATCGTCCTTAAGCGTGACCGCCTCCTCGAGCAACAGGATGGCTTCGCCGAAACGGCCGCCATGGAACAGGGTCTTGCCCTGGCGGAACCGGGTCTCGGCCGTCTTCGAGCTGTCTCTATCGACGGCGGCGCCGCCGGCTTGGGATTTTGGGGCCGATCTCCTGCCCTCGGTTTTTTGGGTCATGCTGCGGTAGGATTTCGTGACAGCGTCGAAGACCTCGTCGATCTGGCTCTTGTACTCGGCTGCCAGAACGCGCCCGAACAGGTCGGGATGGAATTTTCGGGCCAGCCTGAAATAGGCCTTCTTGACCTCGGCCTCGTCAGCGTGCGACGGAACGCCCAGAATCTGATGGGGCGCCAGGCCGGGCAAGATCTTGTGAAGTTCGAGCGCTTCTTCGAGACGCTCCCGGAGTTCCGCGCCCCCCGGTTTTCGCTCGGGAGGCCGCATCTCGACAAGGCCGAGACAATCCAGGAGATAGAGCGTCCGCCAGAAATACTCGGGGCGGTCGCCGGCGGCGAGCGTATCCGCGTCCGTCACTCCATCCGCGAGAGCCAGGACCTTTCGCTCGTCGTTGGTCAGCAGGTCTTCGTTGTCAAAACGGTCCCTCACCGGAATTTTCCCGGCCATCGACTCCGGGAGGTCTTTCTGAAACGGCATGTCGCGGATCCCCCGCGCGATCAACGCCGGCAGGCTGATCTTCTGTTCGAGGCCGCCTTCGAGGAAACGGCCCCGTTCCCGGAAAGAAATGTCGGCGTCGAAATACGTGAAGAGCGCGAGCGTGATCGAGGTCATCTGGGTCACCAGCCCTTCGTAGAGCACCTTCTGCGAGACGAAGGCCTTCGTAACGAGGGTCTCGCCAAGCATCACTTCGGGCTGGATGAGCGTCGGGATGAGACGGTACGTCTCCTCGGAAATTTTCCCGCTGCGAAACAGGACGTCGCCGAGCCGTTCGCTGGGGACGTTGGTCTTCGTGAAAATCAGGTTTCCTTCCTGGAAATAAAGATGCTTCTGGACGTTTTCCCGCCGGAAATGCAAATGGCCGGTTTTTCGGCCGAGGTCGATGTCTTTGAGAAAGCGAGCGATATGAGCCATGGCCCTGAGGCCTTATTGTATCTGAAAACGCGACGCGTCTCAACTCGAATGTCGCGCCGGCCGCAAAAAACCCGGCCTCCTTCCGGCCGTCGTCCGGCGGGCCGAAGACGTTGAGCGCCATCCTCTTTTGTGCTAAGGTTCCCTCATGAGAATCGCCCTGGCCCAAATCACGCCGCACCTCGGGGACGTGCGGAAGAACCTAGACCTTCATCTCGAAACGCTCGCCCGCGCCAAGAAGGAAAAGGCCGACCTCGTCGTCTTTCCGGAATTGAGCCTCACGGGTTACCGCCTCCGGGACCTCGTCGAGTCCGTCGCCGCGAACCCGGCGACGTCGCGCGAGATCCGGACGCTCGCGGCCCGGAGCAAGGACGTCGGGATCGTCTTCGGTTTCGTCGAGGAAAAGCCCGGAGAGCGCGGCCTGTTCTACAATTCCGCGGCCGTCTGCGCCGGCGGCAAAGTCCTCCATGTCCACAGAAAAGTGTTCCTGCCGACCTTCGGCCTGTTCGAAGAGCTCCGCTTTTTCGCCCCCGGCCGGAACGTGACCACATTCGAGACGCCGTGGGGGAAAACGGGCCTGCTCATCTGCCGCGATTTCCTTCATTTCAACACGAGCTATCTGCTATTTGCGGGCGGCGCGGAAACGATGATCGTCATCAGCGCCGCGCCGGGCCGCGGGCTTTCGGGCGGCGGGTTCGCCTCGAGCCGGATGTGGGAGCTCATGGGCGAGGCCATGGGCCGCTTCGCCCAGATGTTCGTCGTCTATTGCAACAGGGTCGGTTTTGAGGACGGCGTCGTGTTCGCCGGCGGGTCGTTCGTCTTCGACCCGATGGGCCGGCGCCTGGCCCAGGCCGCCTATTTCGAGCCCGAGCTCCTCGTCCAGGACATCGACCTCGGCGAGGTCCGGAAGGCCCGCAAGAACTGGCCGTTCAAGCGCGATGACAAGCCCGAAGTGACGCTGGCCGCGCTGCGGAGGATCGTCGATGAGTATCGAGATTGACGCGGCATTCGCCGCCCGGATCCTGACGACGTTCATCCGGGAGGAGCTTGCCAAATTCGGGTTTTCGCGGGGCCTCCTCGGACTCTCGGGCGGGCTCGATTCGGCCGTTTGCGCGTCTTTGGCGGCGCGGGCCCTCGGGCCGAAGAACGTCATCGGCCTCATCATGCCCTACGGCACGACCTTCAGCCGGGACGTCGAAGACGCCAAAGCGGTCGCCGCGCGTCTTAAGATCGCGACGAGGCTGATCGACATCGGGCCGATGGTCGACGCGTATTTCAAGGTCTGGGGGACGGAGAGCCGGGTCCTGCGCGGCAACAAGATGGCCCGGGAGCGCATGTCCATCCTGTATGATCATTCGGTCCGGGAAAAAGCCCTGATTCTCGGCACGAGCAACAAAACCGAGCTTCTCGTCGGCTACGGGACGGTCCACGGCGACATGGCCTGCGCGATCAATCCGATGGGCGACCTCTACAAGACCCAGGTCCGGCAGCTCGCCGAATACCTCGGTATTCCCGAATCGATCCGGTCGAAGGCGCCGACGGCGGGCTTGTGGACCGGGCAGACCGACGAGGGTGAGATCGGCCTGCCGTACGCGGACATCGACCAGATTCTCTACCGGCTCGTCGACGAGCGCGCCTCGAAGGACGAGGTCATCGCGGCCGGTTTCCCGAAGGAGCGCGTCGAGCGCGTCCTGGGGCTCGTCAAAAACGCCGAGTTCAAGCGCCAGATGCCCCCGATTGTGAAGATTTCGTCGCGCACGGTAGGACACGATTTCCTCTATCCCTACGACTGGGACCGATAACGTGCCCGGCCTTCTGTACATCGTCGCCACGCCCATCGGCAATCTCGAAGACATCACCTTTCGCGCCGTCCGCGTCCTCAAGGAGGCGGATGTCATCGCCTGCGAAGACACGCGCGAGGCGCTCAAGCTGCTCAACACCCACGGGATCAAAAAAGAGCTAATCAGCTATTACCAGCCCAAGGAGCGGCAGCGTCTTGCGCTTCTGATGAATAAGCTCATTTGCGGAAAAACGGTCGCCCTGATCTCGGACTCGGGCACGCCCGCGATCTCGGACCCCGGATTTCGCCTCGTCCGTGAAGCGCTGGCCGCGGGCGTCCGGGTCGTCCCGGTGCCCGGCCCGTCCGCGGTGACGGCCGCGCTCTGCGCATCGGGCCTGTCCACGCACAGGTTCCTCTTCCTGGGTTTTCCGCCGCCGAAAAAAACGGCCGCCCGGAAAAAAATCTCGGTTCTTCGAGAGGAGGAAGGAACGCTGATTTTTTATGTCCCGGTCCGAAACGCCGCGGAGTTCATGCGGATCGTCCGGGACGAACTGGGGAACCGGAAGGTCGTCATCGCCCGGGAGCTGACGAAATTCCATGAAGAATTCATCCGGGGAACGGTCGACGACGTCTTGGCCGCCGTCGAACAGCGGAATTTGAAGGGCGAAGCGACCATCCTCATCGAAGGAAAAGGAAAATAAATTTTGGAGGACATACCATGGCGATCATCCGATGGGACCCCTTTCGGGACATGGTCACTCTCCGGGAGAAGATGAACCGGCTGTTCGAAGACATCTATTCGAGGAGAGGCGAGGACAAGGATATCGCCGCCACAACCTGGGCGCCCTCGGTCGACATTTACGAGACCGAAAGCGAGCTGGTGATGACGGCCGAAATCCCGGGAGTCGACGAGAAGGACGTCGAGATCAAAGTCGAGGACAATACGCTCACCCTCAAAGGCGAAAGGAAATTCGAGAAGGAGACGAAGGAGGAGAACTATCACAGGATCGAGCGGTCGTACGGGACTTTCTATCGCGCCTTCACTCTCCCGAACTCGATCGACCCCGACAAAATCCACGCCGAGCACGAAAACGGCGTCCTGAAAATCTCGATGCCTAAACGCCAGGAACTCAAGCCCCGGAAGGTGAAAATCCTCAAGCCGGTGGCGTCCGAGAAACTCAAAAAGTGACGGAGGGGAGTTTAGCTACGCCTGCGCGAGCGTGACCGCCCGCACATCGCCCGCCCCCCCGCTCTTCAGCGCCGATGCGCACGCGGCCAGGGTGGCGCCCGTCGTATAGACATCGTCCACGAGGAGAACCGTCCTGCCGCGAGCGTCCTCCGGTTTCACGACCTCGTAAGCCCCGCGGACGTTTGTCCGGCGCTCGCCATGTTCCAGGGTGGTCTGCGGCGGCGTGTTTCGTATTTTCTTCAGGACGCCCGCGTCGCAGGGGAGGCCGGCGAGGCCGCCGAGCGCCCGGGCCAGGACTTCGGCCTGATTGAAGCCCCGGTCCTGACGCCGGCGGCGGTGGAGCGGCACGGGAATGATGAGGTCGACCCCCGTCCAGACCGCGTCCTCTCTCCGCAGAGCGTCGTAGAGGAATCGCGCCAGCGGTCCGCCGAGGGGCTGATATTTCCGGTATTTGAACAGCAGGATCGCGTCCTTGAGCTCGCGTTGGTATCGCGCTCCGGACCGGTGGCACGAAAACGGAGGGGGCGCGTTCAAACAAGACGCGCAGAGATGCGGGCCGCCCGCGCCCTCGAAAAACCGGCCGCAGCGCGGGCACGCCGGCGACCGGTCCGGGACGATCTTATCGACGCAGCTCCGGCACAGGACGGAATCGTGAGGAGATTCGAGGAGCCGAAGGCAGATCTTGCAGCGCGACGGGAAAACGGCCAGCTCGAACAGCTTGGCCGCGCCGGCCAGCCTGTCGCGGACGGAGTGAATCAACTCGTTTCGGACTCGGATTTTTCCTGACAGTCGATGCAGAGCGGCGTCCACGGCAGGGCGTTCAGCCGCTTCTTGCCGATCTCCTTCTGGCACGTCTGGCACTGGCCGAAATCGCCCTTCGCGATCCGTTTGAGCGCGGCGTCGATGTGGAACAGCTGCTCGCGCTCGGCGTCGGAGAGGCTGAGGAGAAATTCCTTGGTATAGGAGCTCTCGGCCTTGTCCGCGAGGTCTTGGGCCACGTCGGTCTCGACTTCTTTGCTTTCGTTGCGGAACTCGGACAGTTTGAGGACGAGTTCGTCGCGGCGCTCGGTCAGCCTGATCCGGAAGGCTTCAAGCTCTTTCTTCTTGAGGTTTCGGCTTTTATTTAGCATACGGTCTTCCTTTCATGATCGAAATGGAGCGGTAGATCTGTTCCATCAGGACGATCCGGCACAGCTCATGCGAAAACGTCATGCGCGATAACGAAAGCTGCACGTCGGCCCGGTCCAGAATGCGACGGGCCAAGCCCGCGCACCCTCCGACCACGAACGTCACGGTCCGGGCGGATTCCGCCGCGCGCCGCTCGAAAAATCTCGCGAATTCCTTCGAACTCATCTCTCGACCGTCATCAAAGAGGCAGACAATATAATCATCTTTAATATGTTTTTCAAGCCCCCGGGCTTCAATTTCCCGGACCGTCTCCGCGCGGCGGTCGTCCAGGCCGCGCGCCCCCGGGGTCGCGACGGCCTCGCAGGGGATCAGCCCGCGAATCCTGTTCAGGTAGAAGTCCTCCAGGTCACGGAGCGCGGCGTTCTTGGTTTTGCCCGGCCAGAGAAGTCGTATTTTCATGACCGTCGAGGCCGCTTCAAAAGGCGATGTTCGGAGCGTCTCCCCAGAGCTTCTCCAGGGCGTAGTAATCGCGGGCCGGCCTGGAAAAGACATGGACGATGAACCACCCGTAATCGATCAGGATCCATTCGCCGTGCGCCTCGCCTTCGACCCCGAGCGGCCGAAGGCCGGACGCTTTGAGCTCGACCTCGACCGCCCCCGCGAGCGCGGAGTTCTGACGCGAGGAATTCCCGTGCATGATGATGAAGAATTGGGTGAAGGTGGACGTCTCGCGCAGGTCCAGGACGAGGATGTCCTCGCCTTTCTTGGCTTCGGCGGCCTTGACCGCGGCTTTGATCTCGGCCGGGATGGTCCGCTTCGTCAGGGCTTTCGGTTTCTTTTCGTCCATACGTCCCTCTCGATGTTATCGGCATCGCCCGTAGAGCCCGCGCTCCGAAATATAAACGTCCACGGCTCGAGGAATCAAGCCCCGGACGCTCCGCCCGGCCCGGATCCGCCGCCGGACGTCCGACGACGAAACGTCGAGCGCCGGGACCGGCAGAAGAAACACGCGGAATCGATCAAACCACGATTCCCGGACGTCATCGCCCGTTCGGACCGGGCGAACGACCGACGCCAAGGGCCCCGCCAGGACGTTCCCCGCGTCGCGCAGCCGGAAACCGGGCCGCGTGATGACGATGAAGACGCATTCCGCGAGCACGCGGCGCCAGCTTTTCCAGGTCTCGATCTCACAGAATGCATCCGCCCCCAAAATAAAAAACAGCCGGGCGCGCGGATACGCCGCTCTCATCCGGCGAATCGTCCGAATCGAATAGGACGTTCCGCCCGCCTCGACCTCCACCGGGCTGACGACCAGGCCGCGGCGACCGCGCATCGCGAGCTCGGCCATCGCCACCCGGTCGCGCGCCGGAGCCGCGGCGCCGCGCTTTTTATGCGGCGGGATATTGGCCGGGACGAAGAGGACCCGGTCGAGCGCGAACCGCCGCCGAACAGCCTCGGCGGCGCGTAGATGCCCGCGATGGACGGGGTCGAACGTCCCGCCGAAGATGCCGATCCGTTCTTGTCTCATCATGACGTTTGAGAAGAACCGCGTCCGGGCTCCAGGAGTTCGAGCGCCGCGGCCATGGCCGCGACCAGCTTTTTTAAGCCCACCGCTTTGAGCGCCGAGATCGCGATAAACGGCAGGCCCCGACGTTCCGCCAGCCGCTTCACGGCGTCCAGCCGCTTTTTATCGTCACCGAGAAGGTCGATCTTGTTGGCGACGACGATCTGCGGACGCTTCGCCATCCCCGCGTGGAAGGTCGCGACCTCGGCCATGACGATGTCGAAATCCCGGACGGGGTCCCGCCCCGTATACGGCGCGACGTCGATGATATGGACCAGGATCTTTGTCCGTTCGATATGCTTCAGAAAACGGACGCCGAGGCCGTGCCCGAGATGGGCCCCTTCGATGAGTCCGGGAATGTCGGCCACGACGACGCTCCGCTCCGGTCCGAGGTCGACCACGCCCAGATGCGGGACCAGCGTCGTGAACGGATAGTCCGCGATCACGGGCCTGGCCGCCGAGATCTTGGAGATCAGCGTCGATTTGCCGACGTTCGGAAATCCGATGAGCCCGACGTCCGCGATCAGCTTGAGCTCGAGAACGAGGGCCTTGTCTTCCCCGGGCCGCCCCTTCTCGAATTCCCGCGGGGCCTGGTGCGTCGACGACACGTACGACGCATTGCCGCGCCCGCCCTTTCCGCCTTTCGCGGCCGCGTACTTTTCCCCGTCCCGGACAAGGTCGGCCAAAACCTCTCCCGTTGCGGCCTCTTTGACGACCGTCCCGACGGGAACACGCAGTTCGAGGTCCGCGCCGCGTTTGCCATAGCGATTGCTGCCCTCGCCGGCCGCGCCGTTCTTCGCTTTGTTGATGGGATGAAACCGGAAAAAAGTCAGGGAATTCAGGCCTTCGTCGGCGACAAGAAACACGGACCCGCCGTTCCCTCCGCGGCCACCGTCCGGGCCGCCCCGGGGAACGCCGTGCTCACGGCGGAAACTGACGCAACCGTTCCCCCCTTTACCGGCTTGAAGGACGACGTTGACTTGATCGACGAACAATGTTCTCAGGCGGGAAGAATGGTGACGAACTTGCCCCGCTGCCCTTTATCGTCGAAGCGAACCACTCCGGCGACTTTGGCGAAGAGCGTATCGTCTTTCCCGCGCCCGACGTTGACGCCGGGCTTGAACGGGGTCCCGCGCTGCCGAACCAGAATCGACCCCGCCTTCACCAGCTGGCCGCCGTATTCTTTAACGCCCAATCGTTTCGAATGGCTGTCCCGTCCGTTCCGCGCGCTGCCGCCTGCTTTCTTATGGGCCATGGGAGGTCTCCTTTATTTCGCCGCTTTCCGGGTTCCGACCTTCGCTGTGCGGGCGGGTTTGAGCGCTTGCGTCTTAGGTTTTTCCGCCTTCTTCGGCTTCGGCTTCGGTTTCGCCTTCGCCGCCGGCTTCTCGGCGGGTTTCTCGGCTATGGGCTCGGGCGCCTTCTTCGCCGGTTTGGGTTTGGGCGCCGCCTTTTCGATTTCCGCCTCGGCCGCCCCGGTCTTGGCCGCAAGGTCTGCGGGCGCTACCGCCGCGCGGTCGGGATAAATCTTCACGATCACGACCTCGGTGAGGTTCTGGCGATGGCCGCGGGTCCGCCGATATTGTTTCCGGCGCTTTTTCTTGAAGACCAGAATTTTTTCGTCCTTGAGGTTTTTGACGACTTCGGCCTTGACCACGGCCGTTTGAAGGGTCGGCGTTCCGATGAGGGTCTCTTCGCCGTTATCGATCAGGAGCACGTGGTCGAACAGGACGGCCTGGCCGGCCTCGACGCCGAGCTTCTCGACACGCAAGACATCGCCTTCCTTGACGACATACTGTTTTCCGCCCGTTTTAATGACAGCGAACATTTTTAAAACCTTTTCTGCATTAAGGATAAAAATAGGCCGCTAACTTTAACATAGGGCTATGGTTATGTCAACCCGATTCGAGAATAATCGCCGGATCGCGTCCCAAAACGCGGTTTCCCGCCCCTCGCCGACCCGAACTCGCTTCCCCGGCCGCTATTCCGCGCCGCTCGTCAGGATCGCGTTGAAGAGCAGTTTGAACGTCCCGTGCGGCTGGGCGCGGTTCTGGATGCGGAGCGGCATCAGGACCATCCGACCCTTGCCCAGCCTGACCTCGGCCACGGCGACTTTGTTCGAAAGATAGGACTCTCCCTGCAGCCAGCCGCTTTTCAGGATGTTGTCCTTCGGAAAGAGAACGACGGGCGAATTCGGGAGGTTCGCGAACGACGGCGCCGCGTCCAAGGCCATGGAGCTGATGAAATAGGCGTTCGCTTCGGCCGGCATGCCGTAGGCGATGGGCTGGGTGTTGTCCACGAGGACGCGAAGAACCGATCCCGGGCAGAAGAAGTTCTCCCGGCTGACGCCCTGCAAGGCGTCGCGGAATGGCGCGCCGAACTTATCGATCAGCAGCTGGCTGCTGCGTCCCAGGGCGATGACCGTCCCGCCGGCTTCGATGAATTCCCGTAAACCCTTCAGGCCGGTCTCCTCGATCCCTCCTTTATATTCAGGAGGAACGTTGTTGGCCGTCTGTCCGACCAGGATTTGCTGCGCTCCCATGTCGGGAAAGATGATGACGTCGAAATTGCGGGCCGCGTCGGCGGCGCGCAAGTCCTGAGGATGGACGGTCTTGAAGGGAAACTCAAATTGCTCCAGGACCCAGCGCGTCCAGCCCTCGTCCGCGTTGCCGCCCCACGGTTGATA
>JBGOYP010000039.1:0-12977 GCA_041479785.1 Candidatus Aminicenantia bacterium
GCGGTGTCCGCATCCGCCGCCGGCTCTCCCGCGATCTCGACGAGAGACGGGCCGCCGCCGCCCCGGCCGTTGACGATGGGAGCGACGACCGGTACCAACCGCCGCAGGTCGATCTCCAACCCGTCCGAGCGGGCGAAGAGCAGGTGGCATCGGGATTCGGAAAAGGCCGCGAATAAAACGACGACCCCCCCTCGGCGGACTATGTTCAAGGCCAGGGTCCGGGCGGCGTCCGGGCCGCGGTCGCGGAACACGCGGACGATGACCGGAGAGGTCGCTGCCGCAATAGTGTCCCGGGCTTCATAGGACGAGGCGAGGTCTCCGAGCCGCCGCGATTCTTTTTTGGCGGCGGCGAGCTCGGCGGCCAGCTTATCCACGGAACCGGGAACGTCGCTGGGGGGGACGTTGAATCTCCCGGCGAGCCCGGACACGACGCGGTTTTTTATCTGGAAATCGGCGAGCGCCCGGCCTCCGCAGACGAAGACGAACCGCAGATTCCCGCGGATCCTCTCCCGGCCGGTGATCTTGACCAGGCCGACTTCGCCCGTCGACCGGCAATGCGTCCCGCCGCAGGCCGAATAATCGAACCCCTCGACCTCGACGACCCGAAGGACGCCCTCCTTCTTCGGCGGACGCCGGAAGGGGACCTCGGCGACGCGCTCGGGCGGGACGAAATACGTCTTGACGGTGCGGTCCTGGAAGATCACCTCATTGGCCCGCCGCTCGACGCGGTCGAGCGTCTCGTCCGCGACCGCCCCGATTCCGATCTCGAGGGTCGCGGAGTCGGCCCCCATGTGGAAAGACTTGGTCTCGCCGTTGACGATCTCGATGAACGCCTGGGACAAGATATGTTGTCCGGTGTGCTGTTGCATATGGTCGAAGCGCGCCGCCCGGTCGACGGACCCGCGGACGCGTCCGCCTTCGACCTCGCGCGACAGAACGTGGACGATCGCGTCTCCGTCCTCGATGACGCTCAGCACGTCCGCGCCGGCGATCATTCCCCGGTCCGCGGGCTGGCCGCCCGAATCGGGATAAAAACAGGTCCGGTCGAGGACGACCGCGGGCCGGCCCTCGACCGTCCGGCGTTTAAGGACGTCGGCCTCGAATTCCGTTCGATAAGCGTCTTCATAATACAGGCGGCGCGTTCCGGGCTCTTCCATGGCGTTCTCCGTTCCCCGTTATAATATCCTCAAGACGACCAGCGCGAAAAGGGCGGTCCCGAAAACTACTGCCACGGGGAAGGCCAAGATCTTGTAGACGTCATGCATCTCCGCCTTGAAATAGTCGGCCGTTAGGGCAAAGCAGAGGTGCGCCGGGGACAGCAGAATTCCGCAGAATCCGCTGACATAAGCAAACAAAAGAAGGACCATGTCCGGCTGGCCGGCGCCGATGATCGGCAGGAAGAGAGGGAACGTGATGGCGACATAGGCCTGGTTGACGCCTGTCAGGAGGGCGACCGCGAACGGCGCGACAAAAAGCAATAGATAGGCCATCGCGCCGTGGGGCGGGAAGGCGCGGACGACGGCATCCAGGACACCCGAAGCCTCCAGGGTTCGCTTGAAGACCATGATTGTGGCGGTAAGAAGGATGATTTTCGGGGACAGGCTGTGGCGGAAGATCTCCCACCGCGCCCGCGGGCTCATCTTGGCAAAGACCTGCGTTAGAAGGCTCGCTATAGCGAGGGCCAGAAGCATATTCAGCTTGAAACCGAAGATCAGAATGATCGTCAAGAGGATCGGCCAGATGCTCCAGAAGACCCGGACGACGTCACGCGGGCGGCGCTTTTGGGGAGCCGATTCGGGCGGAAGGAACGGGACGTTCCGGAACAGGACGATGAGCCCCGCCGACGCGGCCACGACGGTGAACGGGAACTGGACGAAGCAGACGCGCTTGACGGGGATCCGGAAGATCGCGGCGGCCAGGATCACGTTCATGTAGAGCGGCCAGCTGTACTCCCAGATATGACGGAACCAGTAGTTGAAGAACGTCTTCCAGGCCGGGCTCAGGTTCCACCTCCGGGCGGCCTCTTCGACGATCGGCGCGCCCATCATCGCTCCGGCCGTCATCGGCAGAAGGCCGATGAACGCCGAGGGAATGGCCAGGATGAGACGCGGGTCGCGGACCAAGTTCTTCAACGCGTCCACCATGTTCCGGAAATGGCCTCCGACCTGGAGATATTGACCCAGGTAAAGGACGAGGACGATCACCCCGATCAGGGTCAGGGTCTCCTCCGCTTTGAGCGCGCTCCAAACGTTCGCGAGGAAATCCCTAAATCCCAGCTTGAAGAGGACGGCCGTGAGGACGGAATCGAGAGCCAGGATCAAACCCAGGTCGACCTTCAGCCGGATGAGGACGAGCATCAGCAGGACGATGGCGATGACTTTCGCGAGGAGGATCATCAGGACGCCTTGAGGACGCGCTTCGTCGTCTTGAAATGGATTTTCGCCGCTTTTTCGAGCGCCTCGCAGCCGTGTTTGCGAACGAAGGCGACGGCCGCCTCTTCCACCTGGGGCCCCGCCCCTTTCGGCAGGTCCAGGCCCCACTCGCGTCCCAGAAAAAACAGCCGCTTCAGGAATTCGGCCCGGGCCAGGATCGAAGCCGCGGCCACGGCAAGGTCTTCCTCGGCCCGCGGCCGCTGTATGAGTTCGATCGTCCGGCCCTGGCTCATCAACGCGTTGAGGACGAAGCGCTCGTCTCCGAACTTGTCGGTGACGGCTTTCGCGGCCGGGACGTGGGCCAGAATATCTTCGATCGCCCGCGCGTGTCCCCACGCCAGGATCTTATTGAGGTTCCGCATCCGGGCATGAAGCTCGTTGTACTTTTCCGGGCCGATGACGACGACCGCGTGGATGTAGGCGCCTTTAAGCGATTCGGCGAGGGCGCGGCAGCGGTTGTCCGAGACCGTCTTGCTGTCGCGAACGCCGAGTTCGCGAAGGACGTCCTCCTGGCCGTCGGGGAGAAAAAAACCGGCGACGACGACCGGCCCGAAATAATCGCCTTTACCGGACTCGTCCGTTCCGATATGACCCGCCGCCGGGGGAAAGAGCGAGGGTTGGTTCATGTCGGGCGCATCCTTCCGAAAAAATCGTCGAGAGGCCCTTGTCTTATCCGCACAGACGTCACTTCGAAAAAATGACGCGCCCGCCGCAGACCGTCATCCGGACGTTCGCCGTTTTAAGTTCCTCGGGACGGAGGCTGAACAAGTCGCGGTCGAGGACGACGAGGTCGGCGAGCTTGCCGGGTTCGAGCGAGCCCTTCACCGATTCGGCGAACTCGGCGAACGCGCCATTCCAGGTGAATCCCTTGATCGCCTCCTCGAGCGAAATTTTCTGTTCGGGAACCCAGCCGTCCGGATGTCTGTCGTCGAGCGTCCTCCGGGTGACGGCGGCATAAATGCCCAGGATCGGGTCCATCGGCGCGACGGGCCAGTCCGACCCGAAGGCCAGTCGGACGCCGCCGTCCAGGAATGACTTGAACGGATAGGTCCATGTCACGCGTTCGGGGCCGATCTTTTTTTCCGCCCAGCGCCCGTCGTCGATCAGATGGTACGGCTGAACGGACGCGATGATGCCGAGCCGCCCGAACCGGGCGATATCGGCAGGACGGACGTGCTGGGCGTGCTCGACCCGAAACCGGCGGTCCCGAGCGCCGTCCGCGGCGGCGACACGCTCGTAGATGTCGAGGATCATAGCGTTCGCCCGGTCGCCGATGGCGTGGATGGCCGTCTGGAGGCCGGCCCGGTCAGCTGTCCGGACGCGCGTCTCCATGACCCCTTCAGGAAACATCTGGGCATGGAGAAGTCCGCTCGTCGCCGGGTTGTCGGTAAACGGCTCGAAGAAATATGCCGTCGCGGAGCCGAGCGAACCATCGGCGAAGCCCTTCAATCCGCCGAATTTCAGGAACTCGTTGCCGAAACCCGTTTTGAACTTCATTCCGGCGACCTGGTCGAGCGACGTGACCGGCACGTAGAAACAAATGCGCGTCCTGAGGTTCCCTTCCTTGAGAAGGTCCT
Organism: Candidatus Aminicenantia bacterium; assembly: GCA_041479785.1. Taxonomy (GTDB): domain Bacteria; phylum Acidobacteriota; class Aminicenantia; order Aminicenantales; family UBA4085; genus JBGOYP01. The sequence goes on from JBGOYP010000039.1 coordinate 4,010, forward strand.
GGTAGATGTCGAGCCCGACTTCGCCCGAGACGTCGTGGACCGAGGTTACGCCATGGGCCGCGGCATAGCTCATCGCGGCCTCGATCGCCCGCCGGTTCTGAGCGGGCGTGGCTTCGGGGATTTTTGCATAAACGAGGTCCATCGCGGCATCCTTGAGAATGCCGGTCGGTTCGCCCGTCGCGGGGTTCTTGACGATCTCGCCGCCGGCGGGGACCGGCGTGGCCTTCGTGATTCCGGCGATTTTGAGGGCCAGGCTGTTGGCCAGGATCATATGTTCATCGAGCCGATTCACGCAGACGGGATTCAGGGGCGTTACGGCGTCGATCCAGTCTTTTCGGGGCAGCTCGACGGGACGGAAATTTTCGTGGTCCCAGTCACCGTTCAAGATCCATTCGCCCGGGGGAAGGCTTTTCGCCTTGTCCGCGATTCTCCGAATGAACTCGTCCTTGGTCGAGGCATCTCGAAGCTGGATATTCATCAGGGAAAATCCGCCGTTGACGAAATGGACGTGGCTGTCGATGAAACCGGGCAGGACGAACGCGCCCCGAAGATCGACCGACTCGGTCTTCGGGCCGGCCGTGTCCCGGACCTCCCCGGTCGTGCCGACGGCGAGAATCCGGCCGTCGCGTACAGCGACGGCCTCGGCCCAAGGCCGGGCGGGATTGACCGTCCAGATTCTTCCGTGGATGAAAACGCGGTCGGCCATATCATGAGCTCCTGCGCAGGCGGTGAGGGCGGCGACGATCGCGGCCGTTAAAAGCCCGAATACCGGCATTTTTTTCATCGTGTCCTCCCGCTGTCCTTTGGTTATTCCTCACACCGTCACCTTGTCGAAATCTCTCGGCACGATCAGGCGGCCGCGGTACGATGTTCGGATCTCGGCTTCGATGTCCTCCAGCGTGAACTCGACCTCGCCGAAGAAATGAATCGGCACCAGGACCTTGACGCGTGCCTCCTCCGCCATCCGCCCGAGCTCGGCCGCGCTCGTATGCATCGTCCGAAGGCCGGGATAGCGGTCGAAGACCCGGGACGGCGCGCTGCAGTCGTGGATGAGGACGTCGAACGCTCCGGCGTCGCGGAGGAGGTCCGGGTCCGCCGGGGTGTCCCCCGAGTAGAACACGGCCGTTCCTTCGGAGCCCTCGACGCGGTAAGCGAGCGACGACGGATGGTGCCGGGCGCGCAGCGCCGTGACCTCGGCCCGACCGCCGAGAATAAAGCGTTCGCCCGGATGAATCGCGTGGAGCTCAGCGCGCGTCCGATAGTTGGCGTCCCGGAGCCCGAAGTCGGCCAGAAGCCGGTCGCAGAAGCCGATCGTCGCCTCCGCCCCGTAAACGTCGATCCGTCCGTCCCGAAGCATCAGAGCGTGAAAGATCGCCGGGAAGCCGTAGATATGGTCGGTATGACAGTGCGTGACCAGGATCGCAGACAAACTCGCGGGCGCGTGGCCGAGCTTCTGGATTTTTTGGATGACGCCGCCCGGGCAGTCGACGAGCGTCCGCGCGCCGTCATGACAAAGAAGGACCGAGGCGTTGTCCCGATCGGCGGTCGCGACCGACCCGCCCGTTCCTAAAAATCCGATCTCGAACATATCCGGCCTTCCTTTTTATAAAGGACTTTGGGAACAAAATCAACGATGAGACGCGAGGAGCCGTGTTGAAGGCCGCGCCTCTTGGTGCTACAATGAGCCACCCAAGAAAGAGACCTGATCGGAGGATGTTCGATGATCGACGCGACGCAGATCCGGAAAGGCATGATCCTCAAGATGGACGACGGCCAGCTCTTCCGGGTTCAGGAAATGCAGCTCGTGACCCCCGGCCGGTGGAAGGCCATGGTCCAGACCAAGCTCCGGAGCCTCCGGGACAATTCCGTGCGCGATTACCGTTTCCGGTCCGTGGACCGCGTCGAGCAGGTCCATCTCGACCAGGTCGAAATGGAATTCCTCTACCGGAGCGGCGAGGACTACGTGTTCATGAACCACCGGACCTATGACCAGGTCAACTTGACGGCCGGCGTCATGGGCGACGCCGCCAAATACATCATTCCCAACGTGGTCTTCGTCATCGAAATGTACGATAGCAAGCCGGTGAACGTCATTCCCCCCATCACGATCGTCCTGAAGGTGGCTCAAACCGACCTGTCGATGAAAGGTGCGACGGCCGCGGCCTCCTACAAGCCGGCGACGATGGAGAACGGCTTGGTCATCCTGGTGCCGGCGTTCATCAACGATGGGGACGTCATCAAGATCGATACGCGGGAAGACAAGTATCTCGAGCGCGTGAAGAGCGCCTAGCGCCCCACCCCTTCCGGGGCCGCCGTCCCCGTTAAAAGAGCTGTTTGACGATCGCCGTATTGCCGCAGGCGTCCTTCACGAGAATCGTCACCATCCGGTCCGACGTCGGGTCCAGCCCGACCTTGAATTTGTAGATCTCCTGTTTCGAGTCGCCGATGCCGTCCTCGGGAAAGACGACGCGCCAGTCGTCGGGGCGGATGAGATATTTCGCTTCCTTGATGGGCGAAAGCTTGTCCTCGGCGACGAAGCTGAGAGAAAGCTGGTTTCCTTCGCGCGTCGCGACCACGGCCTTCACCTCCGGGGCCGTGTTGTCGATAACGAGCGGAGCCGTGACCTTCTCCGATTTCAAGTCCTGGCCCCGCGGGTTGGACGCCCCGTCGCTCGCCGTCAGCTTGATAATATAGACGCCGTCCGGATAATTGACCGTGTTGAAGGCGTACGTCGTCTCGGCCCACCCCTCTTCGAGAACGCGCCAGTCCTTCTCTTCGTCCGGCTTGATCGAGAGCGTGTAGGTCAGCGCGTCGCCGTTATCATCGTCGGCCTCCCACTGGAGCGTTTGCCAGCCCTTGCGCTCCGCCCGTTTGGCCATGAGCAGGGCGAGTCCATCGTCCCTTTTCGAGACGGGGTCGGGGCTTCGCCGCTCGCCCCCCAGGATGACCTCGTCCTGGCCGGGGAGTTTCAGGAAGACCTCGTTCGGAGCGAGCGCGTCGAATCGCGCGATCACCGGCGCGACGTTCGTCTGGAGGAAAAAGAGGTTCACTTTCGAAAGGCGGGGCGACGCCTTCGCCGAGACCGTTTTAAAAAGCGCCCTGAATTGCAGATAACGGCCCTTCGGGCTCAAAATCTGTTCGCCGTCCGCTTTCTGATAGGTCGGCGACCATTCGCTCCAGCTCGGCCCGGGCTCAGCCGAATTTCCGGTTCGCGTCTGGAACTGGCACGTCGCCTGGGGCGGGGATTGAACGTCCCAGCCGATGCGGCCCCAGCCCGCGATGATTTTGGCGTCGAGCACCGGGCTGAGGTATTGGCCGTCCAGGCGCTGGTCGGGAGTGATGACGCTGAGCTGACAGGGATTGTCGGCCACAACATAAAGCCGGACGCCGACGGGCTCGAGCGCGTAAATCTGCTCGGACTCCTTCTGCGCGACAAGGGTCGTTCTCTCGTTCTTGTCGAGCGCATAGATCCGGCCTTTCGGCCCCGTGCCGAAATAAACCTGCTTTTCGGGCTCGTTCCAATAAAGGCTGTACACCATCTCTTCGGACGAAGCCCAGACCCGCTTGCCGATTCCGTCGGGCGCGATCCTGAACAGAGCTCCGGGTTCCCGTCCCGCGGACGGCGCAGCCGCCGGGGGCTTCGCCTGGGGCGAGGACGTCTGTCCGGCCGTCGGCACCGCAGGAGCAGTGACCGTGATCGTCACATCCGCGTCGCGGCCCGAGGCCGGAGGGACGATATCCTCGCGCCTGGCTTTGGCCGTTCCCCCCGCCGCGGCATAGAGGTTTCCGTCCAGGTCGAACGCCAGGCTCCGGACCTCCTCGTACGGCGACTCGAAGATCACCGCCGCCTTCCCCGTTCTCGTGACCCGGTACACGAGGCCGGTCCCGCCGCTTCCGGCGATAATATCGCGGTTTCTGTCCAACGTCATGCACAGGACGTGGTTCTCCCGGGCTTTGAAGATCATCCGGCCTTCGCCTTGCGGGCCGATGGCGTAAATCCCGCCGGCCTCGCCGACGGCGGCCAGCAGGCGGCCGTCTTCGTCGAACCGCAGCGCCCAGATATAGCGTTCGTCGGGGTTGAAGAAATCCTCGAGCTTTCCGGCCGCAACGATCTTGTAGATCTTTCCGTTGGGCGACGTCCCCGCGTAAAGGACGCCTTTTTTATCCATCGTCAGGGCGGTCACGTCCATCTCGGGGGTCTGGGCGTACAGCTCCGACTTCCCCTCTTTGGTCAGCCGGAACACCTTCCCGTCGTGTCCCGTGCCGAGGTAAGCAACGCCCTCGGCCGTCATCAGAAACGACAGGAAGAAGTCCTCGGCCGGGCCTTCGATCTTCTCTTCGCGGGGGGCGAGGGTCAGCCCTCCGTCCGAGGAAATCGAGAGCCCGTCGAACTTCCCGCGGAGAAACTCATCGAAGCTGCGGAAGGTCCATTTCTGGGGAACGACGGCCCCGGCGGCCAAGGCCAGAACCATGACCATCAGCGTTACCGCGATCGCTCTTCTCATCCGGATGCTCCATCGGGGACGGCCGCCGCGGCCCCCCTCGTTTTCACTTGCGGATCCTCACGGGGATCACGGCTAGGCCCCTAAAAACATAGGGCACCGGCAGCTGGTATTCGCCCAGGGTCGAATTGCTGAGCTCGGTCGGCGCGGGCGACGACGCCCGCGGCGAGGCAAAGAGGGATTTCATGGCCGGGGGAAGGTTGGGCAATTCCTCGCCGCGCAGGAACAGCCCGGGCTTGGATGCGATCAGCTTGAAATAGATCCGGTTGTTCTTGCGAAGGTTGTTGAGGAGCCGGACGAGTTGGTTCAGGCTCCGCGGCACGATCCCAGTGCTCCGGTACTGCCCCGTTTCGACTTTCTGCATGGACGCCGCGTCGCCGACGACAAGTTGGAACTCCGACCCCGCCGGAAGGTTCGGCGCGGCGAAGCCCACGTCCTCGACTAGGCGCTCGCCCCGGAAGCCGCGATAATAGACCTTGACGGCGACGGGCTCGCCCGGCGCAACTTCGTATTTGTCGAGCCAGACGCGCTCGAGCGAGGCGAGCTTGATCTGCTCCGTCGTTTTAACGCCAAGGTCGATGCGATACAGGCCGACGTCCTTGAATTCGTTGTTGGTCAGGAAAAAAACGACCGCCGTCACCAAGTTGACCAGGTCCTGGAGGGGCGCGTCGAAATTCCCGGAAAACAGGTCCTCGAGATGAACGCTCAGGCCGTTGTCGAGGAACAGGTCGGCCGTCATTTCGAGCGTAACGTCGCCCACGGACCGCGCTTCATTGGTCAGGAGTGTCGCCGCCGACATGTTCGCCAGGACCGGTGTAAGGATCCGGTCGTTGACGATCTTGAGCTTGAGCTCCTCGGCGCGCGTGCCTTCGCCGACGAGACGGATGTTGAGCGGGATCAGCCGGGGCGTCCGGCCGATCTCGCCCACCGCGCCCGCGATGCGGTCCTGGGTGAAGGCCCCGATCGTCGCGCCGGTCGCGGAGATCTTGAACGAACTGTCGAGCATCGGCACGACGGTCACGATCCGCGCTTTGGCCATGGCGTAGTCCACCGCGCCGAGGTTATACAAAGGATGACCGAAGGCAAGAACGGTCTTGCCGTCGACGTACGTCACCGTCCCGACGGCCGAGAGATCCAGGTCGCCGCTCACAAGTTGAAGCGTGATCGGGTCCCCGGCCTGCAGCGGCGGCTCGGGCGCCGGCGGCTTGTCGGAGATCTGGGGCCGGCCCCCGGCCCAGAGTCCGGATTTGACCGGACGGAATCCCAACCGGGCGAAGAGGGGCGTGGCGGCGTCGATGACGCGCGAGGAAAAACCGCCAAAGACGAGCGGGACCGGCAGCGGGCTGAGCGCCTGGCCGGATACGAATAGGGATTCGGGAGATATCAGCGCGTCCCGCCTCATCTCAAAGAGTTCGTTGAGGCTCAACGCGGGTTTGAAGGGGATTTCCGCCGCCGCCATCGTCATCTGCGACGACGGCGACGACGGCCGGGCGCGAAGCTCGAGCATCTCGCCGATCGGCGTTATTCCCGCGATGGCCTCCTTGGCGTACGCGTAGCTGAAAGCGACGGCGCCGATCAGCTTCCCGTCGATATAAACCGGGCTGCCGCTCATGCCGGCGATGACGCCCGTGTTCTCCAAATTTTTACCGCGGAGCCGGGCGATGATAATGTCGCGTTTGGGCTGGACGTTGTTGAGAACGCCAAGGATTTCGACGTCGAAATCCTCGACCTTGCTGTCTTCGAAGACCGTCCGGCCGATCCCCTTTTGGCCGGCCTTGACGTCGCCGATAGGCATGACCGGCGTCTGAGCCGCGACGGCGGCGACGGCCGCCGCGAATACGAGCCCTCCGAGGAATGACCGACGAAGCGTCAGGGACATGCGCGTTCGCCCCGCCTACGGAATGATGCCGAGCTCCCGGCCGCTCGCCCGGAAGCAGTCGAGGACGTATTCGAGCTCCTCGTGGATATCCATCGTCCCGCTCAGGAATCGCGAGCCGCAGGTCGCGACGCCGTATCGTTCGATGGCCTCTTCGGCCGCCTTCTTGACCCTCGGATGGTCCATCAACCCCAGGTAATTGTTCGAGCCGACCATGATCATCTGCCGGCCTCGGACCTTGACCTTATTGCCCTTGACTTCCTGGATCGGGGTGAAGTATGGATACATGTCCGCCGACATGACTTCTTCGGCCCGCGTAAAAGCGTAACATTTGTCAAACAGGTCCATGCGCTCCTCCTCCGGAATGGATTTTGCGCCGCGAATTATCTACAATAGACGTTCCTCATGAAAGTCCTCATTACGGGCGGCACGGGCTTCATCGGAAGCCACCTCCTCGAGCGCTTGGCGGCCGAGGGGCACGAGATCTTCGCCCTCGTCCGGAACCCGGACCGGCTCGTTATCCCGCCGGCGTCGACCGTCCACCCGCTCCAAGGCGACCTGTTTCATCTCCCGGACTTACCGCCCGCACTCGATGTGGTCTTCCATCTCGCGGCATCGACCAAAACCCTGAAAAGGGAGAATTATTATACCGTAAATAAGGACGGTACGGCAAACTTTTTCGCCGCGCTCCGGCGCCTGCCGTCCCCGCCGAAAACCGTCCTGCTTTCGAGCCTCGCCGCCGGCGGCCCGTCCTGGGAGACGCGAAGCCGCCGTGAAAGCGACCCTCCCGACCCCGTGACCCCGTACGGAGAGAGCAAGCTGATGAGCGAGCAGGAAGCCCTTGTCTTCAAGGCTGAGATTCCGCTCGTCATTCTCCGCGCCGGCGCCGTCTATGGGCCGCGCGACAAAGATTTCCTGAGATTTTTCAAACTCGTTCAAATCGGGTTGATGCCCGTCGTCGGACGTCGGAACATGCCGATGACGCTCTGCTTCATCGGCGATATGGTCCGGGCGCTCCTTATCGCCGCGGAATGTCGGGTCCCGAGCGGGGAGGTTTTCAATATCGGCGACGCTGCAGCCGTCACGTGGGAAAGGCTCGGAGAAACCGCCGGACGGATTTTCCGGAAAAAAGCGCTCCGGATCCACATCCCGGCGCTCTTCGCGTTTCCTGGAGCCTTCCTCTCCGAAGCGGCCGGTTTCCTGGCCGGCCGCCCGACCGTCATCACCCGCGCCAAGGTCAAGCTGTGTTGCCAACCCGGATGGGTCGCGGACGTTTCTAAAGCGCGGGAGATGTTAGGGTTCGAGACGCAGACGGTTCTGGAAAACGGCGTTCGGGAGACAATCCGCTGGTATCGGGATCGCGGCTGGCTCTAGTGCCCCGTCTCTTAAGTCTCTTGTCCTAGGATTTCGCAAAGCCGGGGCACTTCCAAGGGGGAGTCAAGCTCCCCCTTCGGCGCTTCGCTCCGCTGAACCCCTGTCCTCATTTGAAGCTCAAATGAGGGCGAACTCCCCGGCGGTTGCGCGTTCAAGGAAGTATCTTTAATTAATGCAAGATCGTTGCGGAACGCGCAACTAGGGCCTTTTTTTCTCAACGGTCGTCAGCCGGGTCGAATAGGTCGCCGAGAACTTCGCCGCGCTTTTATAACACCAGCCTCCGGACCCGGATATGGCGAAATATCGGATCCGGCCGGTAACGGTATGGACGCCGCGGGCGGCTTTAGGGCTGACCGTGAACGGAACTTCGACCGGTTTTTTCAGGTCGAGTCGCTCCCGGCCGGTATCCTCGACAGCGGCAATCTTGAGGTCCATAGCCGTGAAAAAATTTTTGGGAAAGACGAGTTCGGCGTTCGGGTCGAACTCAACGATGAAGGACGGCAACGGGCTGACAACGATGCCCGGTTTGAGCGAGATTTTGAGGACGACTTTCCCCTCTTCGCCGCGCGACAGCCGAAGCGGCGTGACGCTCGTCTCGACCTTGAGAAGATCTTCGCCGGTCAAGCCACAGACGACGACCGCTAAAACGAGAAATGCATCAACGATATAACGTCTTTTCATCAAGGCCTGCTCAAGGGCTCGGATGAAAGGAGTTTAGGCACGGGAGGGCCGCGATGTCAAGGAGGACTCGCCTGGAGGGACTCGCTCCAGGCTCGTCCTCCGCTATTAATGGGGGGTAAGAAAGAGGTTTTGGGCTTGTTTTTTGGAAACCGTCAGTTTGCAAGGAAAAAAGGTGACGCCGATCGGGGCGCCTTAGCTAAAGTCCGAGTTTTTGTTAAGGAAGTGAGGGGTGTGCCGCTCGGAACCCGTCCGAGAGCGAGGTCGAGCGGATTTTCAAACGGCTCTCGGGAGCCGTTTGAGAGGGATCCAAGGGAGAGCCGCTCCCTTGGTCGCACACCGTCCTATGCGGTGCATAGGACGGTGGCGAAGGGGAGGCAGGGACGGCGGGTCTTTCCGCCGGAGCGTTGGAAGGGGTCTTCCCCTCCAAGTTGCCGAGACGGGGAAAATCCGCGTGGTGACGAGCGGCATATCCCGAGCGCTCCCTCCCCGGGGAAACCGGCGTGCCGACGGTCCTCTGCCCCGAGCCCTCCACCCC
>JBGOYP010000040.1:0-12220 GCA_041479785.1 Candidatus Aminicenantia bacterium
AGAGGACATGCCGGGAATTTCTCAAGCATTTGAATTTAAAAGAGATCTGCTAAGCCCGCGACCCTGTTGACACTTAATCTGATATCTGATATATTACCAATCTCGGTGTGGTGATGCCATGACCAAGGGCACGATCTTCGACATCAAACGATATGCCATGCATGACGGGCCGGGCATCCGGACGACCGTCTTCCTCAAGGGCTGCCCGCTGCACTGCCTGTGGTGCCATAATCCCGAGGGGATCGACGCGGGCTTGGAGCTCATGGTTCGATCATCGCGTTGCGCCCGCTGTTATTCCTGTATTTCCGTCTGCCCGCCCCGAGCCATTTCGAAAAGCCCGAACGGCGGACCCGTCGTCGTCGACCGCGCCAAATGCGACCTCTGCGGAAAATGCGTCGATGTCTGCATGTACGAAGCGCTCGAAATGGCCGGCCGCAAAGTGAGCGCCGCCGATGTCGTCGCCGAGGTCGAGCGCGACCGCGTTTTCTTCGACCAGTCGGACGGTGGCGCGACGCTTTCGGGCGGCGAACCGCTGGCTCAACCCGAATTCTCCCGGGAGATCCTCGTCGGGCTTAAAAAACGGTACATCCGGACGACGCTCGATACATCGGGGTTGGGCCGCTGGACGGACCTCGAACGCCTGGCCGCGCTCGCCGACCTCATTCTCTTCGATTTGAAGCTCATGGACAATGCCAAACATACGAAATACACCGGCGTTTCGAACGCCGTCATTCTTGAAAACCTGGGCAAGCTCGACCGAACGGGAAAAACAGTCCACGTCCGCATACCGCTCGAAAAAGGCGTCAACGACGACCGGGACAACATCCGCCGGACGATCGAGTTCTTGAAACCACTCAAGTCCGTCCGCCGGGTGGACCTTTTACGCTATCATAAGGGCGGACTTGAAAAATCTAAAAATTTGGGTAAAGCCGAAGCTTTTAAGATCTACGAGCCCCCCTCCAAGAAACGGATGGAGGAGATCAAGCGGGCGTTCGAACGCGCCGGATTCGCGGTGACCTTAGGAGGTTGACCATGACGCCGAGAGTGAAAAAACTACGGAAACAGAGTCTCGACGCCGTGCCGTCGATCTCGGGCGAGCGGGCGAAGCTCATCACCGAATTCTATAAATCCCTGGAGGCGAACCGCGTTTCGCCCCCGGTTCAACACGCCCTGGCGTTCAAATACATCCTCGAGAACAAGACGGTCGTCGTCAACGACGGCGAACTCATCGTCGGCGAGCGCGGCACGGCGCCCAAGGCCACGCCGACATATCCCGAAGTCACCTGCCATAGCGTCGAAGATTTACGGATCCTTGACTCACGGCCCAAGACGTCTTTCAAAGCGGACGAGAAAACGCTCAAAATGTACGAAAAAGAGATCATCCCTTTCTGGCGGGGCCGCTCGATCCGTGACCGGATGATGGCCGAACTTCCCCAGGAATGGAAGGATGCCTACGATGCCGGGATCTTCACCGAGTTCATGGAGCAGCGGGCTCCCGGCCACACCGTCCTCGACGATAAGATCTACCGCAAGGGGATGATCGACTTTATCGCCGATATCGACCTTGCGATCGCCGGACTCGATTTTCTGACTGACCCGGAAGCCTATGACAAGCGTGAGGAGCTGCGGGCGATGCGGATCGCGGCTGAGGCGCTGATCACGTTCGGCCGGCGCCACGCCGAAAAAGCGCGCGAGCTGGCTAAGACCGAAAAAAATAAAACTCGAAAGAAAGAGCTCGAAAAAATAGCCGAGGTCTGCGACCGAGTTCCGGCCCACGCGCCGCGAAATTTCTGGGAAGCGCTCCAATGCTATTGGTTCGTCCACCTGGGCGTCATCACCGAATACAATACGTGGGACAGCTTCAACCCCGGCCGACTTGACCAGCATCTCTGGCCGTTCTATGAGAAGGGCTTGAAAGACGGATCCCTGACCAAGGAATTCGCCACGGAGCTTCTCGAATGCTTCTGGGTGAAATTCAATAACCAGCCCGCTCCCCCCAAAGTCGGCGTCACGGCCGAGGAGAGCGGCACGTACACCGATTTCGCCCTGATCAACGTCGGCGGGCTGAAGCCCGACGGCTCGGACGCGGTCAACGACCTGTCGTTCCTTCTTCTCGACGTCATCGAGGAGATGCGCATCCTCCAGCCGAGCTCGATGGTCCAGATCGCGGCTAAAGGCCCCGACGCGTTCCTGTGGCGGGCGCTGCGGATCGTCAAAACGGGATTCGGGCAGCCGTCGATCTTCAATTCGGACACGATCGTTCGCGAGCTCGTCCGCCAGGGCAAAGCGGTCGAAGACGCGCGCGACGGCGGGGCGAGCGGCTGCGTCGAGTCGGGCGCCTTCGGCAAGGAAAATTACACCCTGACCGGGTACTTCAATATGCCCAAGGTCTTCGAGGTCACGCTCCATAACGGCGTGGATCCGCGGACCGGGAAGACCATCGGCCTCGCGACCGGCGACCCGGCGAAGGCCAAGACGTTCGACGAGCTGTTTCTCGCGTTCGAGACGCAGCTCCGCCATTTCGTGGACATCAAGATCGCGGGCAATGCCATCATCGAACGGCTTTTCGCCACGGTCCTGCCGGCGCCGTTCCTGTCCATTCTCATCGACGACTGCGTCAAGAAAGGGAAGGACTACCACGCCGGCGGTGCGCGCTACAATACGAACTACATCCAGGGCGTCGGGCTCGGCTCGATGACCGACATCCTGGCGTCGGTCAAGTTCAATGTCTATGACAAGAAAACGGTCACGATGAAAAAGCTCCTCGAAGCGCTTTCGACGAATTACGACGGAAACGAGACGCTACGGCAGCGCTTCCTCAACAAAACGCCGAAATTCGGCAACGACGACGATTACGCCGACGATATCATGAAACGGATTTTCCAGGCGTATTTCGCGGTCATCGACAACCGGCCGAACACGAAGGGCGGCAAGTACCGGATCAACCTCCTCCCGACAACCGTCCATGTTTATTTCGGCAAGGTGACGGGCGCGACGCCGGACGGCCGGAAAGCCGCCGAGCCGCTGTCGGAAGGCATCTCGCCGGTCCAGGGCTCGGACCGCAAGGGCCCGACCGCCGTGCTCAAGTCCGCAGGCAAGATGGACCATGTCCGGACGGGCGGCACGCTCCTCAATCAGAAGTTCACGCCCCAGCTCCTGGCCGACGAGGAGGGGATCCGGAACCTCGGCCACCTCGTCCGGTCGTATTTCAAGCTCGACGGGCACCACATCCAGTTCATCGTCGTGACGGCCGAAACACTCCGCGACGCCCAAAAGCATCCGGAGAAATACCGCGACCTGATCGTTCGGGTGGCCGGCTACAGCGACTATTTCGTGGACTGCGGCGTCGAGCTCCAGGACGAGATCATCAGGCGGACCGAGCACCAGGGGTTCTGAGTCTCGCGGGATGGAGACAGGTCGAGCGCCACGGGCGCCGTCTCACCTCACCACGTTCCGTCTTTCAAATACGCATCGATGGCTTTCGCCGCTTTTTTCCCCGCGCCCATGGCCAGGATGACGGTCGCCGCGCCGGTGACGATATCGCCTCCCGCAAAAACGCCTTTTTTCGAGGTTTTACAGGTTTCCTCGTCGGCGACGATGTTCCCGTTTTTCGTCAGCGCTAAATCGGGGGTCGATGTGGTCAACAACGGATTGGGCCCTTGGCCGATGGCCATGATCACCATATCGACCTCGATCGTGTGCTCGGAGCCGGCCTTCGGGACGGGCCGTCTTCTCCCCGAGGCGTCGGGTTCTCCGAGTTCCATCTTGATGCACTCGATTCCGCTGACCCAGCCTTTCTCGTTACCGAGAATGCGGATGGGATTGGTCAATAAATGGGGCTGAACGCCTTCCTCGAATGCGTTTTCGATCTCCTCCGCGCGGGCCGGCATCTGCTCCCGGGCCCGGCGGTAGATCAAATAGACATTTTCGGCGCCCAGGCGAAGGGACGTCCGGGCGGAATCCATGGCCACATTCCCGCCGCCGACGACGGCGATGTTCCGGCCGTAATGGATCGGCGTGTTGTATTCCGGAAAAAGATAGGCTTTCATGAGATTCACGCGGGTGAGAAACTCGTTGGCCGAGTACACGCCGTTCAGATTTTCCCCGGGAATTTTCATGAAATACGGCAGGCCCGCGCCGGTCCCGATAAAAACGGCGTCATAACCGTTTTGGAGAAGGCCGTCGATGGTCGTGGATCTTCCGACGACATGGCTGACCCGGATGTCCGCTCCCAACTTGGCGACATATTCGCTCTCGCGCTGAACGATCCATTTGGGGAGCCGGAATTCGGGGATCCCGTAAACCAGCACGCCTCCCGATTTGTGGAGCGCTTCAAAAACGGTCACGGCGTGACCCATTTTGACGAGGTCGCTGGCCGCGGACAATCCGGCCGGGCCCGCCCCGATCACGGCGACTTTTTTCCCGGTCGGGCTCGGGAGGGAGGGAACGCGCACATCGCCCAGCTGGAATTCGTAGTCGGCCACGAAGCGCTCCAGCCGGCCGATGGCGATGGGCTGGCCCTTCTTGGCCAGAACACACACCGCTTCGCACTGGTCTTCCTGGGGACAGACCCGCCCGCAGATCGCGGGCAGACTGTTTTTCTCCTTGATTTTATGAATGGCCCCGATGAAATCGCCTTGGCGGATCAAGCCGATAAACGCCGGAATGTCGATATCTACGGGACACCCGGCGATGCACGGCGACTTTTTGCAGTTGAGGCAGCGGGAGGCTTCCCGCATCGCCCGCTCTTTGGCGTATCCCAGAGCGACTTCGTTGAAATTCTGAACGCGAAGCTTGGGGTCTTGTTTCGGCATCGGCTCGCGTTTGTCGGCCTTTTTGAGTTTCTTTTCGGCTTCCAAGAGCCGGCAGGCATGATCCCAGAGGGCCCGATGCTCTTCGCGAGCATACATCCCCGCTCTTTTGAGGAGCTCGGCAAAATCGACCTGATGGCCGTCGAACTCCGGGCCGTCAACGCAGACAAATTTCGTCTGGTCTCCCACGCGGATGCGGCAGCAACCGCACATCCCGGTGCCGTCGACCATGAGGGAGTTCAGGCTGACCAACGTCGGGATCCCCGGATGTCTCGTCATGTCGGAGACGGCCTTCATCATGATCCCGGGCCCGATGGCCACGACGAGGTCGATCTTCACGTTCTCCTCGATGACCCGCCGGAGTTCATCCGTGACGAATCCGTGGCGGCCTTCCGTTCCATCATCGGTGGTGATGTACAGCTCGTCGCTGACGGCCCGCATCTCCTTTTCTAAGATGAGCATCCCTTTGCTTTTCGCGCCGATGATGGAGATGATCCGGTTGCCGGTGTTTTTCAACGCCTTCGTGATCGGATAGACCGGGGCCACCCCGACGCCGCCGCCGATGCAGACGACCGTCCCCGCCTTTTTGATCTCGGTCGGCTTTCCCAACGGGCCGACGACGTCCAGGAACGTGTCGCCGACGCTCAGCCGTTCCATTTTTCTCGTCGAGACCCCGACGACCTGGACGATGAGGGTGATGAACCCCTGGTCCGGGTCGTGATCAACGACCGTCAACGGAATCCGTTCGGCGTAGTCATCGGCCCGAACGACGACGAACTGTCCGGGCTTGACGCTCCGGGCGATTAGGGGGGTCGAGATGTCAAACCGGATGATGGCCGGGGCCAGGGTCTCCTTTTTGAGGATTTCATTCGGCCGGCGGTCTGTAGTCGAATTCATAGCGCTGCTTTCCGTCCTTCATATTTTACGTTTCCGGTACGGGAGATACACGGAAAAGGTGCTGCCCTGATCCACCTGGCTCTTGACTTCGATATGCCCCAAGTGGGAGTCCACGATCTTCTTGGCGATCGTCAAGCCCAGCCCCGTTCCGCCGATCTGGCTCGTTCTTTTGTCTTCAACGCGGAAGAAGTCGTCGAAAATCCGGGGGAGATCGTCCGGGGCGATTCCGATGCCCGTATCCGTGACATGAAAACCGACGTAGTTGTCGTCGACGGTGCTTTCCAGGGTGATGGACCCGTGGTCGACATTGTATTTGATGGCGTTGTTGATCAGGTTCGTGAAGAGCTTTTCCATATCCTGCACATCGGCCTGGACGGCCGGCAGCTTTTCGGGGAATTCGAGCCGGAACGAAATCTTTTTTCGGTCCGCTTCGGGCTTGAGAAAATCGACGATCTTGCGAATGACCTGAGAGACCTGGACGGATTCCATTTTCTGGGCGACCTTGCCGGCCTCGATCTTGTTGATTTCGAGAAGGTCGTGGACCAGGGCGAGCAGGGATCCGGCCCGCTCTTTCGCCCGCTGGAGCCATTGCCGTTTCTGCTGTTCGTCTCCGCCGGCTTCGCCCGAAAGGACGACGTCGAGCCAGCCTTCGATCGCCGCCAAGGGAGCCCGGAGCTCGTGGGCCACCATCGAGACAAACTGTGATTTGATCTTCTCGATTTCCTTGAGTTTCGTGATATCCCGGAGGACCGTCACAGCCCCCAGGAGGTCCCCCCGTTCATCCCGGACCGGAGCCAGGGCCACCATCAATACGGATTTCGGGTCGTCGATCTGAATTTCCCGGCTGATCATCGAGACGTTGTCCACCTTGGAGGTCAGGATGGCTTCAAAGGACTCGATCAGGGATTGGTTCTTGATGTACGACGACAAAGGATGGCCGGATTCGTCGGGTCCGCTGATCTTCAGCATCTTGACGGCGGCCGCGTTCCATAGGACCAGTTGACGCTCGAGATTGGTGACCAGGACGCCGTCGGCCATGCAGCCGATGATCGTCGTGATCCGGCTCTTCTCGCCGGCGAGCTCCAACAGCCTCTGTTCCCGTTCGTGGTGAAGTCTTTGGGCCTCCAGGCGAAGCTCCCGCTTCTCCAGCCCTCTCTTCACCAGGGCGGCCAGGGCTTCCGGGGTGAAGGGTTTCGGCAAGTAATCGTAGCCGCCGCGCTTGGTCGCTTCGACGGCCGTTTCAATCGTCGCGTAGCCGGTGATGACCACGACGATGATTTCGGGGTCAATGTCAAGGACCTTTTTGATCAAATCCAGGCCGCCGATGCCGGGCATCATGAGGTCCATCAAGATAAGGTCGTAGGACTTCTCCTTCACCCTTTGGAGGCCGATCGTCCCGTCTTCGGCCAGGTCGATGGCATACCCCTCTTCGGCGAGAGCGCGTTTGCATCCCTCGCGGATCCCCATCTCGTCGTCAACGACCAGAATACGCGCTTGGTGGTTCACGGTTAGGCCCTCTTTTTCGCTAGGAGTTTTTCGACCCGGCCGACGAGAACCTCCGGCATAACCGGCTTATCTAGAAAATCATCGGTCTTCATCCAGTATCCGTCTTCCTGCA
Organism: Candidatus Aminicenantia bacterium; assembly: GCA_041479785.1. Classification (GTDB taxonomy): domain Bacteria; phylum Acidobacteriota; class Aminicenantia; order Aminicenantales; family UBA4085; genus JBGOYP01. Next base: position 7,327 of record JBGOYP010000040.1, read on the forward strand.
AAGAGAAACGATAGCCGGTGGCCTCGGCCACGGACGTGACCATGAGGATGGGAATGGTCTTGAACAGCGGGTCCGTTTTGATCGTTTGGCTGAACGAAAACCCGGCGTCGTGTTTCTCCATGATCAGGTCGAGAATGATCAGGTCCGGCATCTCGGCCCGGACGCGCTCCAAGCCCTCTTGGCCGCTCGTCGCGGTGAGGACGTCATAGCCGTGGTTCTTCAACACGGCTTTGTGCATTTCGAGAAAATCCGTATCATCGTCAACCAATAAGATTTTTCCCTTGGATGTCATGGTCCTTTCCTTCGGGGGCGGGTTTCAAACCCGGGCTCAGGCTTTCGGTCTTCAGCCATTCGTCTTGGCCCAAGACGGGCAGGTCGATGATAAACGTCGCGCCCTGTCCCAGCCGGCTTTCGACGCGGACCGAGCCCTTGTGCTTGGAAACAATGCTGTACACCAAGGACAACCCGAGGCCGGTGCCTTTCTCCTTCGTCGTGAAGAACGGGTCGAAGAGCTTCGGGAGGTGGTCCTCGCGGATGCCCTTACCCGTGTCCTCGATCCGGATCTCTATTTTATTACCGTGGTCGAGGTCGAGGCTTTGGACGGTCAGCGTGCCTTTTCCGTCCATGGCTTGAGCCGCGTTGAGAATGATGTTTAAAAAAACCTGTTTGAGAAGGTCCGGGTCGGCGAAGGTCGTCGGCAGGGAGGCGTCCAATCGCCATTGGACCTGGATATTGTGAAAGAGCGATTGCTTGACTAAAAGCGACATGGCCTCTTCGATCACGTGATTGACGTTCACCAGGCCCGGCTTGATTTTGGTTTCCCTGGAAAAACTGAGGAGGTCCTTGACGATTTTGGCCGCCCGGTCGGCTTCCTGGACGACGAATCCGATGTCTTTTTGCCACTGTTCGTTCGGGCTCAGTTCCTTTTGCAGAATGCGGCCGAACATGATGATCGCCCCGAGAGGATTGTTCAGCTCGTGAGCGACGCCGGCGGCCAACTGGCCGAGAGACGCCATTTTTTCGGTTTGAATCAGCTGTCGTTGGGCCCGCTCCAGTTCTTCGTGCGATATTTTCAGTTCCTGGTGAGACTTCTCCAACCGCGAATAAAGGCCCTGGAGCCGTTCGAGGAGATAGTGGTAGCACATCTCCATCTCGGCCAGGCCCTGAACGACGGCTTTCGCTTTCTCCCGGCACGAGCCGTAGCCGCACGCGCCGCAGTCCAGGTTCTGGCCGGGATACGTTTTTCCGAGCTGGGCCAGAATCGCCTGGATCTCCTCTTCCTTGGGTTCGGGCAGGGACACGTCCAGGGCCGAAAAGCCCCGTTCGAGTTTCAAGTCCCACAGGCCGTCGAGGCCGTCCCGCCCGGTCCCGGCCTCTTGACCATTCTGGGCTTTGATGTAATCCACGATGATCTGCTTCCGGCTGGGGCCCGATATTTTTTTGTCGACGATCGGCCCGTTGATGCAGCCCTTGCAAAACATCACGTCTAGAAAACTCGAACGGAGTTTCCCTTCCCGGAGTTGTTTGACGGCCCGCATGGCTTCTTCCATCCCCGCCTCGACGACATAGTCCAGGTTCAGCAGGTCTTGGCGAAAACCGATGCATGTGCTCATCCCGCCGGCGATGCTCAAGATCCGGCCGGGCCCGCTGCGCGGTCCGTCGAATTCGGAGGGGTCCTGCTGTTCCCGGTCGATGCCGCTCGCCTTGAGGAGGGCGGTGATGTCATGGTAGATCAGGACGTAGTCGATATAGGGCTTGGCCGGCCGCGTCATGCGCTCCCAAATTCGCGAAATGCACGACCCGACATAGACCACTTTCGTTTCGGCTCCCCGGAGCCGCTTGACCGCCATGCCGCAGGCGACCATCGGAGAAACGATCGGGACGAGTTGATCGATCAGGGACGGGACGAACTTTTCAATGTAATAAACCAGGGAGGGGCAGAACGAAGAGATCCAGGGCGTCCCTTGGTTCCGGAGCATCCAGGACCGGGACGCCTCGGCTACCAACTCCCCTCCCACGGCCGATTCCCAGACTTCCGAAAATCCGAGCTTCTTCAGCGCCGTCACCAGTTGGTTGGGCGTTCCCTTGTCCAGAACCGCGGGAAAGGTCGGGTCCAAACAAACGACGACCTTTTCGCCGGATTTAAAAAGCTCGAGAACACGTTTGACGCCGGTGTGGGCGTTCACTGCGTCGTGCGGACAGTGTTTGTAGCAGGCGCCGCAGAAAATGCATCGGCTCCCGATGCGCTTGACCTCACCCCGGTCGATCTTCAGGGCGTTGGTCGGACATTCCCGGACACACCGGTAGCACCGGCGGCATTTCGAATCCGATATGCTTAGAGGATCCATGGACGTCGGGGAGCGCTCAACTCTTTTTCGCCGAGGACGTCAATTTTTCGATGCCCTCGAGGAAGGCCTTGGGGCTGACCGGCTTGTCCAGCAGGAGATCGGCGCCGGTTTCTTTCAGGATGTCGGCGTTCGAAGAAAATTCCAAGCCCGTTTGATCCCCGATCGAGGTGATCAGCATCACCGGGAGGTCGCGATGCCGCTCTTTTATTTTTTTGCTGACGTTGAAGCCGGAATCGAACCGTTCCATCATGACGTCCAAAACGACCACGTCGGGCCGGACGTCCTCCACTTTGTCCAGGCCTTCTTTGGACGTTCGGGCCGTGACGACGCGATATCCCTGATGGGCCAGAACGGCCGCGTGCATCTCCAAGAAATCCACGTCGTCGTCGACGAGAAGGACGGTCTTCTCTTTCTGTCGGCCTTTTTTCCCCGATTGTTTCATCACCAAGGCGAGGATGCGGCGGAGGCTGTCCTGGTCTTCGACGGACTCTTCCACCTTTTCCACGAGCCGGCCCTCGTCATAATATTGATATTGGATCTTGCAGTCGCACTGGACATGACAGCGGAAGATCTGTTTCAAGGCGTCTTCCGTGTTGGAAATATCCAATTTCTCGCCCCGGAAAAACGGGCAATCCGTCCATTCGCCCGGAACGATCATCGTCATTAATTCGGGGCAATAGACGCGGATGAACGAGGTCGACTTTTCAGCCATGATTTATGACTCCCTTGACATGTCAGCCTGGCAAGATCGCGGTGATCCTTTTAATTTGATGAAACAGGGCCGTCCTCTGTGTTGCGAATCGCTTCTCGAGGCGATTCGATTGTTTACGACATAATTAATAGAGCCCAGTATACGGCAACGTCTTGCGGCGGGTCAACTTCTGTTTGCGCCCATCGTCAGCGTCCGGCGATGCAAATAGAGCATCCGGCCGCTTGGAGTCGTCCATCAAGCCTTCCCCGGCATCGGGCGGCCGGAGCCTCCGGTTTTCGTCAAACTCGGTTTGATTAAAGCGCGACGCGGACCCCGGCGCTGACGAATAAGCCGGAGAGGTTGATCGTTCCCCGTTGAAAATTAGGGTAATTCGGGTTGGGACTGTCGGTTATCCCATATTCTCGATACGCCTTGCCGTCGCGCACATAATCATAGAAAAAAAGATACCCCTCATTGCTCTTATATTCCCACGGCCCGAATTCGTCTTTCCCGACGGTCGAATAGTCTCCCTTGAACTCCGATAATTTCGCGAAGCGGCCGCCGACATGGACCTCGCCGAAAATCTTCTTTGCCAGAGGAATCTCGAGGCCGACCTCGCCTTCGAATCCGAATGTGGTTTTGCCCGCGGCGAGTGTCTCCGTCCAATTTTGATCGGTAGCGCCCATATAGCCGCCGGCGAAATCGAGCGCGTAATTGAAGGAGCAGAAGTAGAGGCCGGGCCCCAAGCCGGCGGTCAGCTTGATGGTTTTCGTAAGAGGCCGGGTATAATGGAATTTGAGGACGAGCGGAATCGCGGTGACGGATGCCTTGACGTTCCAGGTGCCGCCGAACAGGAGCGTCGGGGACGTCGTCGGATATTGATAGACGAGCCGGTCGTCGTTCGCGAAGCGCAGATATCCGACGCTGAGGCCGAGCGAAAAATCTTTATAGAACTGCCAGACGACCTCGCCGTTGAGATTCCAGCCAAGATGGAATGGGCTCAGGCTGCCCTGCATCGGAGGTATGGCAACCTTCTCCGTGACATACGCGTTCCGGCCTGCGATGGCATCGTTGTAGTCCGCCGGGGAAATGTAAGCCAACCCTCCCTTGAGTCTCACCGAAATCTCGGCGGAAACGACCGGTATGATGGAAAAAGTCAATAATAGAATCCACGCGATTTTTTTCATTGGGCCTCTCTCTCACCATTCCTGGCGGAATAACTTTATCGCCGCTTTCGAACCGATGTCAAGCTGAAAACAGCCATTCGATCCGCTTTTAAAACCCGTTCTTTTTCGATAATATGAAGCTAACTCATCCAAGGAGAAGCGCGATGGACAAACGAAAGCTTACGAAGGCGATCGCGATGATTTCTCTTTCGGGGCTGGCCTTGGGACTCTTCAACCTTCCCGCCCGCGCCCAGGACCTTAAGCCGACCACGGTCTGGCAGCCGATGCCCGATTTCACGCTCCCGGCGTTCCAGGGCGGTGAGGTGACGCTGTCCAATCTCCGCGGCAAAAATATCCTGCTGATCTTTCTGCGCGGGTTGGCCGGCGAGAACCATTGGTGTCATGTCTGCAACTACCAGTACGCCGACCTGACCGCGCTGGAGCAGGCCAGGCAGGTCCGCAAGTCCTATAACCTCGAGGTCTTGTTCGTCATGCCCTATGGCAAGGATATGACCCAACAGTGGGCGGACAAGTTCGTCGACCAACTGCAGGACATCGAGACTTGGAAAAACCCGCCCGACCCGGCGAAGCTCGATGACGCCGGTAAAACGCGTATGCAGCGGTACCGGACGAATTTCCCGAAGCGTTATTTGTATGAGAAAGGCAAGGTCCCGCTCCCGTTCCCCGTC
>JBGOYP010000041.1:0-12211 GCA_041479785.1 Candidatus Aminicenantia bacterium
CGGGCTGGCGCCGCTCCCGCCCCGGGGCGGACAATCCGCCCGCGGCGGGCGGACCAACGTCGGCCCGACGGGAGACAGGCTGCCGGATGCTTTTCCCGCGACATATTTCACGCGCCGGGAACAGGGACGGTTTCTCGCCCAGGCCGCCGCTCTCATCCGCAAAAACGACCCGGACGCGGTCATCGTCCTGCCCGGCGTCAGCGCGCCCGACGAATACTGCGCCGAAACATGGATCCGGGGCGTCGTCGAAGGCGGCGGTAAGGACTGGTTCGACATCGTCAATTACCATTATTATTCGACCTGGGAGCGGTATTCGCTCATGCGGGAGCAATTCGCGGCGTCGCTCAAACGGATGGGGCTCGCCGACAAGCCCGTCTGGCTGACCGAGACCGGGGTGACCTCGAGCACGACGCTGACCATCCGGACCAATTACCCGAATAGCTTCGTTGCCCAAGCCGCCGACGTCTTCCGTCGCATCGTTCAGGCGTTTGGCCACGGAGATGCGTTCGTCGCCTGGCACACGTACATCGGCTCCTCGGAAACGGACGGGAACTGGCGGGCTTACGGAATCCGGACAGACGCGGGCGAGGCCAAGCCGGCTTACGCCGCGTTTAAGCTATTGGCCTACGAATTGACCCCGTTTTCGAAAGCGGAGAGGATCTCGGCCGATGCCCGCGGCTTGAACGCTTACAAGTTCGTTCTCAAGGATGGCGCCGCGAAGTACGTCGTCTGGGGGAGCGGAAGATACAAGATCCCGGCCGGCGTCACGAGGATGGTTTCCGTCGTGCCCGAGGCCGACGGCGGTTATGTCTGGCAGCCCGCGAAGCCGGGGACAAACCTGGACCTAACGATCGCCCCCGTTCTGCTGAAATAATTATGGTGACAGATAACTCAATCACTTAATTATTTTCGTTGAATTGAGGCCATGGATTGGCCGTCACCATATTAAAAAGGAGTTGACCATGAAACGCCACTTGTTAATGGCACGAATTCTACCGTTCCTCCTGGCTATCTGCACCGCTTTCGCGGTCCTGGCCCAGGTTTCGCCGCCGGCTAAATCCCCTTCGCCGGCGCCCGAATTCACGGTAACCCGAGCGATGATTCCGATGCGGGACGGCGTGAAGTTATCCACGAACATCTTCACGCCGAAGAACGCCCTTCCGCCGCTGCCCTTCTTGCTGATGCGGACGCCCTATGGGGCGCCGTCATCTCCGCTGCCCCTGACGTTCGAACCGTATCGGGAGCTCGTCGAGGAGGGTTATATTTTCGTTTTTCAGGATATCCGGGGGCGCTATGCCTCGGAAGGGGCATTCGTGATGGGGCGGCCGCCGCGCGACAGGCGCGACCCCCGGGCGATCGACGAAAGCACCGACGCCTACGATACCGTCGAATGGTTGCTTAAGAACGTTCCGGGGAACAACGGTCGCGTCGGCATGATGGGCATTTCGTACGGTGGTTTGCTGACGGCGATGGCGATGCTCGACCCGCATCCGGCCCTGAAAGCGGTCTCGCCGCAAGCCTCTCCCGCGATGGAAGTTTTCCGGGGGGACGACTTCTATCATAATGGCGCGTTCCGTCTGAGTTACGGCTTCGAGTACGCGGCGATGATGGAGACGTCGAAGGAAAACGCCTCCTTCCATTTCGACCGCTACGATACGTATGAGTGGTACCTCGGACTTGGACCCCTGTCCGCAGTGAACGAAAAATATCTCTTCGGAAAGATCCCGACCTGGAACAATTTTGCCGCCCACCCGACCGAAGATGCCTACTATCAGGGGGTTGCGCTGACGCCTTACCTGAACCGAGTGACGGTCCCGACGCTGGACGTGGGCGGCTGGTGGGACCAGGAAGATTTCTACGGACCGCAGAAGATCTACCAAACCCTCGAGCCCCACGACCGTCAGGGGATGAGCTATCTCGTCCTCGGGCCGTGGAACCACGGCGGCTGGATGCGAAGCGACGGGAGCGCTTTAGGCAAGATCAAGTTCGGCGCCAACACTTCGAAATATTTCCGGGAGAAGATCCAGGCGCCCTTTTTCGCTCACTTTCTGAAGGATAAGGACGGCTGGGAGGTGAAAGAGGCGATGACGTTCGAGACGGGGGCCAATGCCTGGCAGGTTTACGACAAGTGGCCGCCCCGCAACCTGACCGAGGAGCGGAACCTCTATTTCCGGGAGGACGGACGGCTGTCGTTTGAGGCCCCTGGGGGCGATGACGGGCTGTCCTTCGACGGCTACGTCTCCGACCCCGCTCGTCCCGTGCCCTATCGCCCGCGTCCCATCGAGATGACCTACGACCCCCGCGGTTCCGGCTGGGGGACGTGGCTGGTCGGCGACCAGCGATTCGCTCACTTGAGGCCTGACGTCCTGAGTTGGGAGACGGAGCCGCTTGCCGAAGACATCACGATAGCGGGCCGGATTCTAGCCCGTCTGTTCGCGTCGACATCGGGGACGGACTCCGACTGGATCGTCAAGCTGATCGATGTTTATCCCGAGGAAATTTCGGCCGACCCGGCAATGGGCGGATACCAGCTCATGATCGCCAACGACGTCTTTCGCGGGAGGTTTCGGACGAGCTTCGAAAAGCCCGAGCCGCTCGTCCCGAACCGCGTCACGGACTTTACGATCGACCTCCTGGCGGCCGACCACCGTTTTCTCAAGGGCCACAAAATCATGGTCCAGGTCCAGAGCACCTGGTTCCCGCTGATCGACCGGAATCCGCAGACCTTCGTCGAAAACATCTTTCTGGCCAAGGCTTCGGATTATCGTCCGGCCACGCAGCGCGTATTCCGGTCCAAGGCCCACGCCTCGCATATCGTGCTTCCGGTGCGGACGCGCTGAGGGGGACCCTTTCCGCCAAGGGTCAATCTAAAAAACGATCGAGGCTTTGAGGACGCCGTCGAGGCGGTCGGCCGCGACGGTGAAGGCGAGTTGGGCGTCCTCGGGCTTGAAGGCGTGCGTTCCCAGCCAGGCGATATCGACCTCGCGGTCGGCGACGAGGTCAAGGGCTTTTTCGTAGCAGCGGTTTTGGCGCCGGACGTTCTTGATCGCGATTTCCTTGCGCCGTAATTTACGGAAATTCAGAAGAACGCGTTCGTCGAGAGGGATGCCGACTTGAATGATTTGTCCGCCCGGTTTTACGAGTTCGACGGCCTGGTCGATCGCGGCGGGGTCGCCGCTGCACTCGAAGACCGTGTCGAGTCCGAGCGGCTGTTGAGCGAGAATCGAGCGGACAACGTCCTCTTTGTCCGGATTTCCCGACCAATGCGCCCCGGCTTTTCGGGCCGCGGCGGCGCGAGCGTCGGATTTATCGGTCGCGAAGATTTTGCCGGCGTCCTCGCGCATCGCTCCGAGAACGACGCAGAGACCGATGGGCCCGTTGCCGAGGACGGCGATCGCGCTCCCCACCGGCCCGGCGATCCGAAGCGCGTGGAGGGCGATGGAGAGCGGTTCGGCGAGTATGCCTTCGGTCAACGTCAGCCGCGCCGGAAGGCGCAGGCAGTTGCGTTCCGGCATCACGACGTATTCGGCGAGACAGCCGTCGAGCTCGCCCGGATGGCCCAAAAACCGGATGTTCCGGCACGTGTTGAACCGGCCGGCAAGGCATTGGTCGCAGGTCCCGCAGGAAATCGACGGCTCGATGGCCACGCGGTCGTCTGGTTTAACGTTTTTTACGGCCGGGCCGACGGCCTCGACCACGGCCGTGCATTCGTGGCCGGCGATCGCCGGATAACGAACGCGCTCTCCACCGACGACATCGGCGATGAAATAATGGAGGTCGCTGCCGCATAAGCCGGCGACCGCGGTCCGGAGGAGGACGCCGTCCGGGGTCTTGATCTCGGGCTTCGGGACGTCGCGGAGTTCAACCTTCCGCACGCCCATCAGGACAGCAGCTCTCATCGCTTCTTCCTTATCTCGGTTGCCTGAAGCGAAAATCCGGGGATCCGTCGGATCATCTCTCCGAGGTTCGCTCTCTCCGGAAGCCGGTCATTTCTGTCCCTGCGCCTGAATCGCCGTAATGGCGATCGTGTTGACGATGTCGGCGACGGTGCAGCCCCGGCTGAGATCGTTAACCGGTTTGTTCAGCCCTTGGACGACCGGCCCGATGGCCACGGCATTCGCCGACCGCTGGACGGCTTTGTAGGTGTTGTTGCCGGTATTCAGGTCCGGAAAGATAAAGATCGTGGCGTGTCCGGCGACCTCGCTTTCGGGCAGTTTGGTGGCGGCCACGCTGATATCAATGGCGGCATCATACTGGATCGGCCCCTCGATCTTCAGGTCCGGACGGCGTTCCTTGGCGATATGGGTCGCCTTCCGGACCTTCTCGACATCCTCTCCTTTCCCGGATTCTCCGGTCGAATAGGAGAGCATGGCGATGCGAGGTTCGATCCCGAAGGCGCTGGCCGTCTCGGCCGAGGCGATGGCGATTTCGGCCAGCTCTTCGGGATTGGGATTGGGATTGACGGCACAGTCGCCGTAGACGAGGACGCGGTCGGATAGGCACATAAAAAACACGCTGGAGATAAGGGAAAAGCCGGGCTTCGTCCGGATGAACTCAAAGGCCGGCCGCAGGGTGTGCTGGGTCGTATGGACCGAACCCGAGACCATCCCGTCGGACAGCCCTTTATGGACCATCATCGTCCCGAAATAGCTGACGTCCTGCATCATATCCCGGGCCAGGTCGTGCGTGATTCCCTTGTGGCTGCGCAGTTGAAAGTACGTTTCGGTGAAATCCTCCAGCCACTCCGACCGGAGAGGGTCGATGATCCGCGAATTTTTGAGGTCGAGCCCCAGGCTCGAGATCTTCTTCTGGACCTCGACCACATCGCCCAAAAGGGTCAGGTCGGCCGCGTTCCGTCGCAGAACGATTTCCGCCGCCTTCAGGATTCGGTCTTCGGTCCCCTCCGGCAGGACGATATGCCGGCGGTTGGATTTGGCCCGCTCGATGAGGTCATACTCGAACATGATGGGGGTTACACGCGTCGAACGGACGACCGCGATTCTCTCGGCGAGTTCCGCGATATTCACCCCGGATTCGAACACGCCCAGAGCCAGGGCGATCTTCCGTTCGTTCGTCGGATGGATGACGGAGACGACGGAGTTCACCTGCATGGCGGTGTTGAACGTATCCGCCTCCACCAGCATGATCGGAAAATGGGGCTTTTTTAAGCCTTCGATCAGATTCAAGACCTTGGGCTCGGGCATCATTCCGACCGTCAGCACGAGACCGGCGATGTTTGCCGCGTGTTCCGAAAACGACGTGGCCAGGCTGCCCAGGATCACATCCGCCCGGTCGCCCGGCGTGATGAGGAGGTCGCCATCCGCGATGCGTTCTAGGACGTTGGGCAATTGCATGGCCGCGACCTTGAACTGGCGCACTTCCCGCTCGAGGCCGTTCCCCTGGCCGCCGAGAAAACGGGCGTCGATGGCGTGCGCGATCTCTCCGATCGTCAGGTAGCCCAAGGCCGGTTCTTCTTTGAGGATGTACACCGGTCCCGTTTCGACCTTTTTTTCCTCGAGCTGAAGAGCGACCCTGTCCAGGATGACGGGATTCACGCGATTCACCACCGTGGCCACGATCGTACATCCCTTATCCTGGAAGGCCTCGCGGGTCACCTTCGTCGCCGCGACGACGTCTTCGGCGCTCCGGCCCTCGCCGCTGACGACGGTCAAGAGCGGACAACCCATCTGGTTGGCGATGTCCGCGTTAAAGTCGAACTCGAAGGCGGTCGCGACGCCCGTGAAATCCGTTCCGACGCAAACGACGAAATCGCACTGGCGTTCGAGGGCTTTGTACTTATCGACGATGGTTTTGATGAGGCTGTCATACTGGCCCGACGAGAGCAAAGCGCGGGCTTCTTGATAGGTGCATCCGTAGAGATCCTCGTACTTGAACTTCAGCTTGTACCTGGCTGCGATCAGGTCGATGGCGTTGTCTTTCTTCTCTCCGGCCTGGACAATGGGGCGGAAGATGCCGATGTTTTTGACACGGTGCGAAAGCAGCTCGACCACCCCCAGAAGGACAACGGATTTGCCGCTGCGCGGTTCCATGGTGGCAATGTACAGATTGTTGCTCATCCTCCGACTCCTTATAAATCAATGTTGACAAATAAAGGGCTATTATAACCGAACGGCTATGATTTCCGAAACGGCCTCCGAGAACGCGGCTGCGCCGGGGGGCTTGCATTTTCAAACAAGCTCTGATATCATGCTGATTCGAATAAAGGAAGGGGCACGGGCCCTATTCGGTCACATACTCCTCTCCTTTATTTACATCTCAATCTCATAAGGAGACGGGTATGAATATCTATGTGGGAAACATTTCCCGCGACGTCACCGAATCGGACCTCAAGGACGCATTCCAGGCGTTCGGCGCCGTCCAGAGTTCGTCGATCATCAAGGACAAGTATTCGGGTGAATCCCGCGGCTTCGGCTTCGTCGAGATGCCGAATAAGGACGAAGGCGATAAGGCCATCGCTGGCCTCAACGGCAAGGACCTTAAAGGCCGTCGGCTGACGGTCAACGAAGCGCGTCCGCGCACGGACCGTCCGCGGTCCGGCGGCGGATTCGGCGGCGGCCGCGGCCGGTACTGATCCGTTTCGTTTCGATATCCTCTCTTTTCCGCTCGACGAGCGATCGTTTTAAGGGAGGAGTCTTTTCGGAGCGGCCTTCGGTCCGCCTCGGGTCATAACCGGGCCCGTCCTCGCTTAAAGGACGTTTGTCGGCGAGACGGGATGTCTGTCCGTTTGGCGCGGGTTATGATATTATAAATAAAACGACGAAAAGGAGGTCCAGTGCCCAAGAGCAACAGAGCCTATAAAAGCGCGAAACGCGGTAAGGAGCTTCAACGTCAAAAGAAGCGCGAGGAAAAAAGGTTGAAGCGCCTGAACAAGGAGAAGGCGCCCGAGGAAGGGCAGGAGCCCGCCCCCCCCGAAGAAACGGCGCCGACCGATTCTTCCGAATCCGTATAGCGATTTCCTGTCGCCCGCGTCGCCGGGACGAGACCTTTAGCGCTCCGCGGCGACGTTCTTGTAAACCTTCCCCCCCTTCATCACAAACACCACCCTGCGAAGGGCGGTAATATCCTTAACAAGATCACCGGCCACCGCGACGATATCGGCGGCCATTCCCGGCCGCAAGGTCCCGGTCTTGGCCTCCAGGTTGAGCGATTGCGCCGCGAGCGAGGTCATGGCGATCATCGCGGCCATGGGGTCCTGGCCGCCCTTCTCGACCCGATAAATCGCTTCCTCGGCATTGCGGCCGTGGGCCCCCGCGACCGCGTCCGTGCCGAAGATGATCTTCAGCCCTTTCGTTTTAAGAGCGCGCTTGAACATCTCGAGATAGATCGGAATGGCCTTCTCTATCTGGGCAAATCCCTCTTCGGTGTAGTTCCCGACGCCGAGATAATGGGCCTTGTTGGCGATGTAATTCTGGAGGACGAGACCGATGTTGGGGTCGAAATAGACGCCGCGGCCGGCCATAAGCCGTAATCCCTCGTCCGAAACGAAGCTGCCGTGTTCGATGGCCGTACAGCCGGCTAGCACGCAAGCCGTGATCTCGTCCGTACCGTAGGCGTGGACGAGCGTCCGCAGGCCGCGCGCCCGGGCTTCGCCGATCGCGGCTTGGACCTGTTCGTCGTTGAGCGTCCGCCCGCCGCCGTCCCGGATGCTTTTCGCGGCTAAGATTTTGATGAGGTCCGCTCCGGCATCGGCCATCTTGTCGACATGGGCCCGGATTTGGCGGGGCGTGAGCGCCGTCGAAGTGATCGGCGTGAGCGAGGTCAGGATGCGCGGCCCGGGGAGCACGCCGCGCTCGATCATGTCGCGCAGGTCCTTGTCCCTGATGTCGCCGACGCATTGGACGGTCGTGAAACCGGCCATCATCGTCACGTAGGCATTTTCCGTGGCGAAGAGAATGGCCTGGGCCGGGCTCTCGTCACGCACCGCAAACCTGCCGTTTTTATCGAAGTGCCAGGTGAGATGGACGTGGGTGTCGATCCAACCCGGCGTTACCGTCAAGCCCGAGAGGTCGTAGTCCGCCTTGGCGCCGGCGGCCGGGGCGACCGAGGCGATTCGACCGTCCTTGACCGTGATAAGAACATCACGGGCCGTCCCGCCATTGCCGTCGAGGACGAAACCGGCCTTGATCGTTAGGGGCCGGTCCTGGGCCGCGGCAAGCGCGACCGCCAGAAAAAAAAGGAGAGAAATTCCCGCGACGCGTTTCATGGCGCCCTCCTTCGCGGCCGGGTTAGAACGGATTTTCGGCCGGATACGGCAGCCCGGCCGGACGATTGACATCGATATCCGCGACACCCAGCATTCGGACGGCCGCGAACAACGGTTTTCCGGCGTGAGCGAAGGCGACGGCCGTGTGGTGCGGGAAACGCTTTTCGATCAGGACATGCCGATAGAACCGGCCCATTTCTCGGACCGCGAAGACCCCGATCCCGCCGAACGACCTTGGGTCGATGTCAAGCACCTCGCCCTCGGCGATATAGGAGCGGAGGTGCGTGTCGGCCGTGGACTGCAGCCGGAAGATCGTGATGTCGCCGGTCTTGATCCGGCCTTCGAGCGTTCCGCGCGTGATCTCCGGCTCCTGGTTCGGCTCCATCAGCCGATGCATGATGAGCTGGTATTTGAGGCCGCCGCCGATCAGGCAGGCCGAGGACGTATTGCCGCAGTGAAATCCCATCCATAGGTCGGTGGGCTTGTATCCGGAAATCTTTTTTCCGGCGGCCTTGATCATGTCGCGCGGGACCGTATTATTGATATCGAGGAGCGTCGCCGGCTGCTCGGTCGCGCACGTCGCCATGTATTCGCTCAGGGCGCCGTAGATATCCACTTCACACGCCACGGGAATGCCTCGGGTCGCGAGGCGCGCATTGACGTAGCACGGAACGAACCCGAAATAGGCCTCGTAGGCGGGCCAGCATTTGTTGGCGAAGATGCCGTACTCGGACGCGCCCAAGTTGTTCTCCAGGAAGGTCGTCAGAGCCACTTCGTATTGGGCGAGCTTGTCGAGGAGGTCGGGATAGGCGTTTCCGGCACCCAGCTCCTTGGCCATGTCCCGGGCGACGGCCCGGACTTTCGGCGCGCCCTTGGTTTTGAGAAAGAGGTCGTAGAGGTCGAGCTCGGAATTTTCCATGATTTCGACGCCGATGTCGTAAAGCGGCTTGACCGGCGCGTTGCAGGCCAGAAAATCCTGAGGCCGCGGGCCGAAGGAGAAGATCTTGAGTTTCTTCAAGCCCAGCCTGATGCGCGCCACAGGAAGGAAATCGGCGATCATGCCGGCGACGTCCTCCGGCGTTCCGACCGGGTCTTCGGGGATGTGAGGGTGCAGTCGGCGCAAGCCCGTGTTGTAGGAGACGTTCAACATCCCGCAGTAGGCATCGCCCCGTCCTTCGACGAGGTTTTCGCCCGTTTCCTCGGCTGCGGCCGCGAACATCACCGGGCCGTCGAACTTCTGGGCGAGCATCGTCGTCGGGCCTTCGGGGCCGAAATTCCCGAGATAGAGGACGAGGGCGTTGGCGCCCTTGGCCGCCAGCTCCGCGAGCGCCTCGAGCGCGTCCCTCTCGTTTTCGACGATGGTCGCGACCTCGACGACCGGGAGTTTCTTGGCGCGGCAGTGCTTGACGACTTCGACCCGGCGCTTGCGGGAGAGCTCGATCGGAAAGCAATCGCGGCTCACGGCCACGATTCCGAGTTTGACTTTCGGCACGTTGTTCATGTCCGGCTCCTTGTTTTCTGCCCGTAATAGGCCTTCGGCCCGTGCTTGCGGGCATAGTGTTTTTTCAAAAGAAAGGACGGCAGGTCCTTGGCCCGCGAGTTCGCGAGAAACGTCATGACCGCCATCTTGGCGGACATTTCAAGGACGCGGGCGTTGTTCACGGCCTCGCCCGGTGTCCGGCCCCAGGTGAACGGCCCGTGCCCGGCGACCAGGACGGCCGGCATTTCAAGCGGCTTAAGCCCGGCGAAGCGTTCGATGATAACCCGGCCCGTGTTTCCTTCGTAGTCGGAACGGACCTCCTTGGCGGTCAGGGGCCGAGTCACGGGGACCGGCCCGTTGAAATAGTCGGCGTGCGTCGTCCCGAGGCAGGGGATCTCCCTCCGGGCCTGGGCGAAGGCTGTGGCGTTCTCGCTGTGCGCGTGGGAGATACCGCCGATGTCATGGAACGTCTTATAAAGGATGAGATGGGTCGGGGTGTCGGAGGACGGGTTCAGCCGGCCTTCGGCAACGCGCCCGTCAAGCCCGACCACCACCATGTCGGCCGGCCGCATTTTGGCATAAGACACTCCGCTGGGCTTGATCACCATGAGCCCGGCTTTTCGGTCGAAACCGCTGGCATTTCCGAACGTTAGGAGGACGAGCCCGTGCTCGACCAGGTCGAGGTTCGCCCGCCAGACCCGTTCTTTCAGCTCTTTGAGCATAGCTGCTGGTCCCGGATCGTCAACAGGTCCTTCATGACGTTATAGAGCGACCCCGTCCACATTTTCGTCCCGAAGGCGTCGTGGAGCTGATGGTACAGCGTGTAGAGCTCCGCGTAAACCGCCCGGTTCGTCGGGTCGGGCTTGAACGCTTTCGGCTTGACTCCGCACATAGCGGCCTGGGCTTCGCCGAATGATGCGTAGCCGCCGGCCGTCGGCCCGGCCGCGACTGCTCCGGCGATGGCCGAGCCGAGGGCGCAGGTCTGGCCCGAGCGGGCGATTTTAATGTCTTTGCCGATGACGTCGGCATAGATCTGCAGGACGAGCGGGTTCTTTTCGGCGATGCCGCCGCAGGCGATGACTTCATCGATGCGGACGTCGTAGTCTTCGAACCTCCGGATGATCGTCAGCGCGCCGAAGGCCGTGGCTTCGATGAGCGCGCGGTATATCTCCTCGGGCGTCGTGTGGAGCGACATTCCGACGAGGAGTCCGGTGAGGCGCTGGTCCACCAGGACCGTCCGGTTGCCGTTGTTCCAGTCGAGGGCGAGCAGGCCCGACGCCCCAGGACGAAGGCGGGCGGCCTTTTTTGTCAGCGCGGCGTGCGAGCCGCGGACCGGACCGCCGGGCTGGAGATATTCGACGAACCAGTTGAAAATATCGCCGACCGCGGATTGGCCGGCCTCGAGGCCGAAAAAGCCCGGAAGAACCGAGCCGTCGACGATGCCGCAGAGCCCCGGGATATCGGCGAGCGGCCGGTCGTTCGGCCAGACGCAGATATCGCATGTGCTCGTCCCCACGATTTTCACGAACTTCCCCGGGGCGACGCCCGACCCGACGGCGCCGAGGTGGGCGTCGAACGCGCCGACCGCGACCCGGATCCCGGCCCGCAGCCCGAGCTTTTCGGCCCACTTCGCCGAGAGGCCGCCCGCGACGATATCGGCCGTGGACGTCTTGTCGTAGAGACGGCCGCGGAGCGCGCCGAGTTTGGGGTCGAGCTTGGTCAGGAACTCTTTGGCCGGCAGGCCACCCCATCGGTCGTTGAACATCGCCTTGTGGCCGGCCGCGCAGCGGCTGCGCTTGAGGACCTCCGGACGGGCTACTCCGGTGAGGACGGCCGGAATCCAATCGCAGCATTCGACCCAGCTCGCGGCCGCGTCGAACACCTTCGGGTCGGTCCGAAGACAATGGAGGATCTTGCTGAAGAACCATTCCGACGAATACGTTCCGCCGCATTTGGCGAGATATTCAGGATGCTCCGCCGCGGCGAGGGCCGTGATTTCGGCCGCCTCCGCGTGTCCGGTGTGGTCCTTCCACAGCCAAGCCATGGCGTTCGGGTTCCGTCGGAATTCCTTCGCGAAACAGAGCGGAACGCCGTCGCGATCCACGGGAAGGGGCGTGGAGCCCGTCGTGTCGACGCCGATGCCGATCACGCGGTCCGGGTCGAACATTTTGTCGCTCTTCTGGGCCTTATCCAACGTCCTCCGGACGGCGACTTCGATGCCGGCGACGTAATCGGCCGGGTTTTGACGCGCCAGGTCGGGATTCCTGGAGTCAAGGATGATTCCAGCCTGGCCCGAGGGATAGGCGTAAACGTGGGTCGCCAGCTCACGGCCGGTCCGGATATCGACGAGGAGAGCCCGGACGGAATTCGTCCCGAAGTCGAGGCCGAGACTGTACTTTGATTTCATCATCTAGCGGACTCCCTTCCGAGCTTCGCGAAGCTCAGCGGCGCAGGAACTTGTCCATCTCGGCGGCCGCGATCCGGCCGTCGCCCATGGCCAGAATGAC
>JBGOYP010000042.1:0-12201 GCA_041479785.1 Candidatus Aminicenantia bacterium
CGCTGGATCCGCTCCGGATCGATGATTTTAATGAGCTTGCGCCGGTGCATGACCGCCATCGCCCCTCCTCCTCGTTACCAGCCCCCCGAGGCGCCTCCGCCTCCCGACCGGCCGCCGCCGCCGCTGAACCCGCCGCCCCCGAACCCTCCCCCGCCGCCCCGGCCTCCGCCGCCAAGGATATTGAACAGCAGCCAGAGCGCGAAGGAGGGGTGAGTTATGAGAATAATCAGAAAAACGATAATTCCGATGACGGCCAGGATCGACTCCAGGGGACTATGGCGGGCGCGAAGGGTGTTATCCCGCTCACCCCCGGTCTCTTCCGCGCCCAGCGCCTGTTTGATGAGCGCGACCGCCGCCCGGACCGCTCCGTCGCGGTCGCCGGCTTGGATGCGCGGCGCCAGGATGTCATTAATGATTCGCCCCGATATTGAGTCGGTGACCCGTTCTTCGAGCCCGTAACCAACCTCGATCTTGATCTTCCGGTCTTCGGCGAAAATAAACAGGATAAGCCCGTCGTCGAGCCCTTTGCGGCCCGGCTTCCAGGCTTCGAACGCCTTGGTCGCGTAATCTTCGACCGGAACCCCCGCCGTCGTCTTTCCGATATAGACGAGAACCTGATGGCCCGAGGTTGCCTCGAGCGCCCGGAGCTCCGCGTTCAGGCTCTCGACGGCCTGAGGCGTCAGAAATCCCGCCGTGTCCGTCACCCACTGGCTCGGAGCCGGTGGGATTTGGATGGCGGCCGCGGTAAAAATCACCGCGAGAACAAACAGCGCGAGGGCCGGTCCCGACCGGCGAAACGATCGGCGCATCGGGCTCAGAATTTCACTTTAGGCGCGGTTTCGGCCCCAGCCAGCGCCTTGAAATAGGCTTTCTCGGTAAAACGTGAGCCGAAAAGGCCGGCGATGAGAACGGTCGGGAAGCTCATCCGCTTCGTGTTAAAGGCTTGCGCCTCTTCGTTGAACCTCCGGCGCTCCTGCGCGATCCGGTTCTCGGTGCTTTCGAGCTGCGTCTGGAGGTCGCGGAAGTTCTGTGTCGCCTTGAGGTCGGGATAGGCCTCGACGGCCACGAGGAGCCGTGAGATCGCGGACCCGAGCTGGTCCTGGGCCTGCTGGAATTTGGCGAAGGCTTCGGCGTTGTTCAGGGAGTTCGCGTCGATCTTGACCTGGCCCACTTTGGCCCGGGCTTCGGTGACCGCGGTGTACGTGTCTTTTTCAAAATTGGCCGCGCCCTTCACCGTTTCGACCAGGTTCGGGACGAGGTCGACCCGCCGCTGATACTGGTTCTCGACCTGCGCCCATTGAGCCTTGACACCCTGGTCGAGCTTGTTGAGGGTATTGTACGTCCCGACCCCGGCGAGGGCCGCAACGACTAGAAGAACGATGACGACTCCCAGGCAGCCCAAAAGACCGATCTTTCTCTTCGGCGCCTGGGCCGTTACGTTAGGTGTACCGTTGGTCATAGTGTCCCTTCCTTTCCAGGAGATTATACCATACATAAATTCCGGCTGCGCCGGAACGCGGCCTCCGGGAATCTCCCTATTATACGCGTCCGAGCCAATTAAGTTCGGACGGAGGAGGAGAAGCGGGACTCTAGATCACCGTCCCGTCGGGGATGACGGAGTTTTTGGGAACGACAACGATCCCGCTGACAATGCTGTAGTTTTCGGCCGTTTCGTCCTGGACGCCGCGGGCGTTGATGAGTCGGACGTTCCGCCCGATCCGGGCGTTCTTATCGAGGATGGCCCGGCGGATCTCCGAATCCGTCCCGACGCCGATCGGAGGGATGCCGCGGGCCGCGTTCGCCGCGAGCTCCTCCCGCGACTCGAAATAGTCCGCGCCCATCATCACCGTCCTCTCGATATCGCAGTTCTCGCCGATCCGCGACCGGATGCCGATGATCGACCGCCGGATCCGCGACGAATTGATGATGCTCCCCTCGCAGAGAATGGAGTTTTCGACCGTCGAGGACAGGATCTTGGACCCCGGCAGAAACCGGGCGTGGGTGAAGATCGGCCGGTCCTCGTCATAGAAATTGAACTTGGGCAGCGGCACGGTCAGGTTGAGGTTGGCCTCGAAAAAGCTGCTGATCGTCCCGATGTCCTCCCAGTAGCCGTCGAAAAAGTAGCCGAAGACCTTGTTCCGGCAAATGGCCGCCGGGATGACCTGCCGGCCGAAGTCTTCCTGGCTGCTGTCGGCGAGAGCCTCCTTGAGCGCCTTCCAGTTAAAAAGATAAATGCCCATCGAGGCCAGGTGCGTCCGGCCGTCGGCGGCGATGCCGAAGTCGCGAAAAACCTCGTCGCCGACGCGCATGTCCTCGATCGCGGCCGGGTCCTTCGGCTTCTCCCGAAATTCGACGATCCGTCCCGACCGGTCGACCTTGATCACGCCGAAATCGGTCGTCTGCTCGGCGCGCACGGGAAGGACCGAGACACTGATGTCCGCGCCCGACTGGACATGAAAATCGACGAACTTGCGGTAATCCATACGGTAGAGGTGGTCCCCCGACAGGATGAGGAACAGGTCGCCGAGGTTTTCGAAGAAATTCAGGTTCTGCCGGACGGCGTCGGCCGTGCCCTGGTACCAGCCGCGCCGCTCCATGGTCTGCTGGGCGGAGAGGATTGTCACGAATTCGTTGTGGAAGTTATCGAACCGGTAAGTCAGGAAGATATGGCGGTGCAGGGACTCGCTCGCGAACTGGGTCAGGACGAAGATGCCGCGATATCCGGAATGGATGCAATTGCTGATGGGAATGTCGATCAGCCGGAACCGGCCGGCGATCGGGACCGCGGGCTTGCTCCGCATCTTGGTCAGAGGGTAAAGACGGCTTCCCGCCCCCCCGGCCATGATGATCGTGACGACTTTAGGCATGATCCTTCGTCCTTTCAGGACTCTGAGTATAACCGGAAGCGCGGTTCTTTTCCACTCTCGGCGCGGTCCTCCCAGAGTTTTGGACACCGGGGTCATTTTATTTATTTTGTTTTTTCGGAAAATTATGGTATATTTTTTTCTCAAAAGGAGGGATTCATGAGAGGAGACAAGAATTTGGAAAAGCGCACCTGCCTCCGATTCCGGGTCCTCGGGGCGACGGTCAAGTACAAGAAGGAGAAAGCCTTTCTGAAAAAGACCGATTTCGTCGCCGATTTCTGTCCCGTCCTGGACTTCAGCCGGGGCGGCATCCGGTTTCTTGCGACCGAGCTTCTGAAGTTCGACAGCGACGTTACGCTCAGGATTTCCCTTCCCGGAGAAGCCGATGTTATGACCATCACGGGCATCGTCCGCTGGTATACTCTCAACCCGGGGCAAAGCTATAAATATCAGATCGGCGTCCAGTTCCATCCGTACGGCGGAAAAAAGGGCCAGAACAACCCCGCCGTTCTGCAAAAGTTCATCGAGCTGGAGAAAAATTTTCTGGACGACGCCGAGCGGCAGGACGAATCGGAACCGAAAAAGGGCTAGTCGGCCACAACCTGCGAATAGTCGGCCATCTGGGCGAGGATTTTTGCGATCGCCTGGAGAAGGGCCAGCCTGTTCCTCCGGAGCTTCGTCTCGTTGGCCATGACCAGGACGTGGTCGAAGAAGCTGTTGAGCGCCGGCTGAAGGCGGAAGACCATTTTCTGCGCCTGGGCAAAATCGCCCCGGCCGATCATCGGCAGGACGTTCTCCCGGACGATGGAGAATGTCGAGAACAGCTCACGCTCCTCCTTGTCGACGAAGAGGTCCGCATTCAGCGCGGCGGCCGGATGTCCGCCCAGGATATTATTCACGCGTTTGGCCATGAGAATGAACGGTTCGAATTGAGGGCTGGCTTTCAGGGCGTCCAGCGCCTTCACCCTTAAAAAAGCGTGATAGATATTGTCGGTCCCGGCCCCCAAGGCGGCATGGACAAGGTCGTACCGATACCCTTGCCGGTCGAAGAGGTATTTCAACCGGCTCTGAAAAAAATCGCGGCAGTAATCGACCACGTCCGCTTTCGGCCGCTTGAGCTTGTCGCCGTAAACGGACAGGATTTTCTCGACCAGCCGGACCAGGGATAAGCTCCAGGCCCGGTCCAGGATGACCTTGCATACGCCCTGGGCGTTGCGCCTCAATCCGAACGGATCGCTCGAGCCCGTCGTTTGAATGCCGACGCCGACCACGCCCACGATCGAATCCAGCTTGTCGGCGATGGACAGGATCGCCCCGGCCGCCGAGGCCGGGGGATCATCCTCCAGCCCGACCGGCTGATAATGATCATAGATCGCCTGGGCGACCGCGGCCGGACGTCCTTGGGCCCGGGCATAGAGCCCGCCCATACGGCCTTGGAGGGCAGGAAATTCGCGGACCATATCCGTCACGAGGTCGGTCTTGCAGAGCTCGGCGGCCTGGACGACATCCTGGACGTTCACGCCGTCCCCGACCTTGCCGCAAAGATACGTGACGATCTTTTTAAGGCGCTGGGCCTTGTCATCGTACGTTCCAAGCTTCTCCTGAAAGAGGATATGTTTCAAGGCCGGGACCCGTTTTTTGAGATCGACCTTGATGTCCTGTTCCCAGAAAAACCGGGCATCCTCGAGCCGCGCTTTGAGGACACGTTCCTGGCCTTTTTGGATCAGGCCCCGCGCGTCCGCCGGGACATCGGCGACGGCCAGGAAATAAGGAAGCTGCGTTTTACCGCGGACGACGGAAAATAGCTTCTGCCCTTCGCGCATGGCCGTGCTCAGGACTTCGAGAGGCAGGCGGAGATAAGCCTCGGGGAACGAACCCAGGATGACGAACGGCCATTCGACGTCGTTCACCAGTTTGTCGAGGAGGGCCGGGTCGGGATAGAGCTGCGCTTGGAGCGGTTCGAGCCGGGCCGCGATCTGGCCGAGGATCATCGTCTTCCGTTCGTCGGCATCGATGACGACCAGGTGCTCACGGAGCTTTTCCTTATATTCTTTAAAGGACGAGACCCGGAACGGCTGAGGCGCGCGGATCATATGGCCCTTCGTCATGTCGTCGGACCGAAGCCCGTCGACCTCGACGGAAAGCGGCGCCCCCCCGGCGAGGCTCATGATATGACGGACCGGCCGGGAAAACCGGAACTGACCTTCGCCCCAGCGCATCATTTTGGGGAAGGAGAGCGAGCCGACGACCCGAGGGACCATTTCGGCCAGGATTTCGGCCGCGCTCCGTCCTCGTTTCGTAGTCCTGAGACCGACGTATTCCCCTTTTTCAGTCTTGATGACCTCGAGGTTGGTGACGTCCACCCCTCTCGACTTGGCGAACCCGAGAGCGGCCGGAGTCGGCGTCCCGTCGGCCGTGAACGCGACCGCTTTGGGCGGGCCCGTAATGATCTCCGCCCGCGCGTCCTGGGCGTCGGGGACGTCCGCGACGATGATCAGCCGGCGGCAGGTGCTGAAGATCCGAAGCTCACGAGCCGGGATCTTGGCCGCGGCGAGGTCTTTCTCGAACCGGTCCTTCAGGTCCTCGACCGCGGTCCGGACGTGGGACGCCGGCATTTCCTCGACGCCGATTTCGAGCAGGAATTCCATCAAGACGTCCTCTCGGCCCCCGTATATTTAAGGGCGATCTGGTTCACGAGGGCGCGGATTTGGGCGATCAGCTTCACCCGTTCGGTCACGCTGATCGCGCCGCGGGAATCAAGCAGGTTGAAACAATGGGAGCATTTCAGGCACATGTCGTAGGCCGGGAGGAGGAGGTTTTTCCCGATGAGATGCTGGGCTTCCTTCTCGGCCAGGGCGAACGACTCCCGGAGCGACTTGACCGTCGCTTGATGGAAGTTATACTCCGAGAACTGGCGTTCCTCCTCGAACCGGAGGTCGCGGTAGCGCACGTCGTCCGACCATTGAAGGTCATAGATGTCGTCCTTCTCTTCAAGGAACATCTCCAGCCGCTCCAGGCCGTAAGTAATCTCGACGGGAATGGGAAAGACCTCGAGCCCGCCCGCCTGCTGAAAGTAGGTGAACTGCGTAATCTCGAGTCCGTCGAGCATGACCTGCCAGCCGACGCCCCAGGCCCCGATGGTCGGCGATTCCCAATCGTCCTCGTCGAACCTTAGGTCGTGCTCCTCGAGCTTGATGCCGAGCGCCAAGAGGCTCCGGATATACCGCTCTTGGATGTCCGCGGGGGACGGCTTCATGATGACCTGAAACTGGTGGTGTTTCTGAACCCGGTTGGGGTTCTCTCCGAAGCGGCCGTCCGTCGGCCGGCGCGAAGGCTGGACATAAGCCACGTTCCATCCCCTCTTGTCGAGAACGCGGAAGAACGTATCCGGGGTCATCGTCCCCGCGCCGACCTCGACGTCATAGGACGGCGCGAGATAGCAGCCCTGGCCGGCCCAGAACGTCTGGAGGTTCAGGATGAGGTTTTGGAGGCTCATTCAGCTCCCGGGGTTTTCCCATTTGAGGACGGGGTTCCGGGCCGCGGCCGTCTCGTCCAGGCGCCGGACGTAGGAATGATGAGGAGCGGCCTTGAGCACGGCGGGATCGTCTTTGGCTTCCTGGGCGATTTTCGTCATCGCCTCGATGAAAAAGTCGAGGTCCCGCCGGCTCTCGGTCTCGGTCGGCTCGATCATCAGGGCCCCGTGGACGATCAGCGGGAACGACATCGTCGGCGGATGGACGCCGTAATCGATCAGCCGCTTGGCGATGTCCAGGTTCGTCACGCCGTGGGCGTCCTTCTGGAACTTGTCCGAGAAAACGCATTCGTGCAGCGTCGGCGTCGTGTACTTGAGGTGATAGTCCTTGTCCAGGCTCCGGCGGATGTAATTGGCGTTGAGGACGGCGATTTCGGCGATCTCCTTGAGGCCGTCCGGCCCGAGCGTTTGGATGTAGGCGAGCGCCTTGACGATCACGAGGAAGTTTCCATAGAAACTGTGGACGCGGCCGATCGACTTGGGCCGGTCGAACTCGAGGCCGAATCCGCTCCCTTTACGGACCACGCGCGGGACTGGGAGATACGGTTCGAGAACCTTTTTGACGCCGACCGGTCCGGAGCCGGGGCCTCCTCCGCCGTGCGGCGTGGAAAACGTCTTATGGAGGTTGATATGGATGACGTCCACGCCCATATCGCCCGGCCGGCATATGCCCGTCAGGGCATTCATATTGGCCCCGTCCATGTAAAGGAAGCCGCCCTTGGCATGGACGATGTCGGCGATCTTTTTGATGTCGTATTCGAAGACGCCGAGGGTGTTCGGGTTTGTCACCATCAAAGCCGCGACGTCCCCGGTCATCCGCTTGGCCAGGTCCTCGAGGTCGACCGTCCCGTTTTCGTTGGACCTGACCTCCTGGACCGTATATCCGCAGAGATGCGCGCTGGAGGGGTTGGTGCCGTGGGCCGAATCCGGGATCAGGACAAACTTCCGGGGATCACCGCGGTCCTCAAGGCAAGCCCGGATGACCATCATGCCCGTGAGCTCGCCCTGCGCGCCGGCCGATGGCTGAAGGGTGAAGGCGTCCATGCCGGCGATTTCGCTCAGGGCGTCCTCGACGAGCTTGAGCACTTCCAGGTTGCCCTGGACGAGGTCCTCCGGCGCGAGGGGATGGCTCTGGATGAACCCAGGATGGACGGCTACCTTCTCGTTGATCTTGGGGTTGTATTTCATCGTACAGGAGCCGAGCGGATAAAACCCGAGGTCAACGCAATAGTTCTGTTGAGAAAGGCGGGTGAAATGGCGGACGATTTCGACTTCGGACGCCTGGGGAAAATCGCGGATCTCGCTCCGGACGGCGAGGCCGGCAAGGAGGTCCTTCTTTTCGGGGACGTCGAGCTTGGGAAGCGCGAAAGCCCTCTTCCCTTTATCGCTGATTTCGAAGATCAACGGTTCGCGGATCATCGGAGCACCTCCCTCAGAGCGACGGCGAGCTTGTCGATGTCGTCTTTCGGGTGAGCCTCGGTCACGTTAAGGAGCACGTCCTGGCGGAGTTCGGGATAATACCGTTCGAGGGCCAACCCGCCCAGGAGGCCTTTGGCCTTCAGCGCGTCAAGCACGGCCTGGGCGTTCTTGGGCAACTCCAGGACGAACTCGTTAAAAAATCGTCCGCTGAACTTCAACCGGACTCCTTTGACCTTGGCCAAAGTTTCCGCGGCATAGGCGGCTTTCTGCAGGTTCTGGACGGCCATCTCGCGCAGGCCGTCATGACCCAGCGTCTCCAGGAAGATCGTCGCCCGGAGCGCGCACCACGCCTGGTTGGTGCAGATATTCGAGGTCGCTTTTTCCCGACGGATATGCTGCTCCCGGGTGGATAAGGTCAGGACGAAGCCGCGACGCCCGTCCACATCCTTGGTCTGCCCGGTGAGGCGGCCGGGGAGCTGTCGCAAGTGCTCTTTTTTGCAGGCCATGAAGCCGAGGAACGGTCCTCCGAAACCCGGCGCCAGGCCGAACGACTGGGCTTCGCCGCAGACGATGTCGGCACCGAACCTGCCCGGGGATTCGAGGATCCCGAGTGAGACCGCTTCGGCGACCGCGACGATGGCGAGCGCCTGATGGCGGTGAGCGATGTCCACCACCTTCGCGACGTCCTCGACAACGCCGAAGAAATTGGGCGATTGGACGATGATGCCGCAGACATCCGGGCCGAGCTTCGCTTCAAGCTCCGCCGATTTGAGTCCCCCGCAATCGCCGAAACCGACCTCCTCGATGACGAGACCCAGGTTGCGGGTATACGTCTTGATCGTTTCGCGGTATTGCGGGTGGAGCGACCGCGCGACCAGGACCTTGTTCCGGCTATTCAAACGCTGGGCCATCAGAACGCCCTCGGCCGCGGCCATCGCCCCGTCGTAGAGCGAAGCGTTCGAGATGTCCATCCCCGTAAGCTGGCAGACAAGTGTCTGGTATTCAAAGATGATTTGGAGCGTCCCCTGGCTGACCTCGGGCTGGTACGGCGTATAGGGGGTCACGAATTCACTCCGGGCGCTCAGGTAATCGACCGTGGCAGGAATGAAATGGCGATAAACGCCGGCACCCAAGAACGAGAGGAACCGCGGGTAGGTATTGCGCGCCGCGAGGGCGTCGAACGACCGCTCGAGCTCGGGTTCGGACTTGGCCTCCGGGACGCGCAGACGCCGCCGGAGCTTGAGTTCGTCCGGGAGGCAGCCGTACAGCTCCTCGATTGAAGCGACGCCGATGCGCTCCAGCATCTCCTTCTTGTCTTTATCGCTGAGGGCGATATAACTCATATTATCCTTCGAGACCTTCGAGGTATTTTTCGTAATCGCCGGCCGTCATCAGGGCGTCGAGGTCCGCCTTGTTTTTCATTTTGAGCTTGCAGATCCACCCTTTGCCGTGGGGGTCCTGGTTGATGACCTCGGGAGCATTGTTCAAATGGCTGTTGACCTCAACGACCTCGCCGGAGACGGGCGAAAAGATCTCGGACACGGCCTTCACCGATTCGATCGAGCCGATCGTCGCATGGATATCGAGCACCTTGCCGATAGCCGGGAGGTCGATGTAGACAACGTCGCCGAGATGGTTCTGAGCGTAGTCCGTGATGCCGACGACCGCGATATCGCCTTTGGGTTCGACCCATTCGTGGTCTTTTGTGTAACGAGAATGGCTGGGATACATGCATGTCCTCCTAAATAATATTCTTATTACCTGCCGTCATTGCGAGCCCCTTAAGGGCTGTGGCAATCACTCCTTTGACATCACCTGCTGTCGAGGCGTCCCATGACGGCGGCGCGCCCCTCTCATGGTCAGTAGTCTCGTTTGTAAAAAGGCGTCGGGACGACGACGGCCTTGACCCTCTTGTCCCGGATGCCGACCTCGAATTCCGTGCCAATCGCCGTTTTTGCGATGGGCAAATAGACCAGGCCGATGCTCTTTTTGAAGAGCGGGGAGTACGTTCCCGAGGCGACCTGGCCGGCCTGTACGCCGCCAAGATAGATGGGGTAATGCGGCCGGGCGATCCCCTTGTCGACGAGTTCGAAGCCGACGAGCTTCCGGGTGATCCCCTGTTCGTTCTGCCGGACCAGGATATCGCGTCCGAGGAAGTCCCCTTTCTTGAATTTGACGATCCATTTGAAGTCCGCTTCGAGGGGGGTCGTCGTATCATCGATGTCGTTTCCGTAGAGCGGCAACTTGGCTTCGAGCCGGAGCGTATCGCGGGCCCCCAGGCCGATGGGTTGAAGGCCGTGCGGTTTGCCGGATTCGATGAGGGCGTCCCAAAGGAGTCCGGGGTCCGGGTCTAACGTGTAGACCTCAAAACCGTCTTCCCCCGTATAGCCGGTTCGCGACACCAGGCATTCCTTGCCGGCGACCCTACCGAAAGCCCCAGTGAAGGATTTCATCGGGCCCAACGGAATATCGGTCAACGGCTGGAGAATCGGAATCGCCTTCCGGCCTTGGAGGGCGAGCTGGCTGTAGCGGTCCGAGGGGTTGTCCAGGCTGACCTTGAACGCTCCTTTCTGGGCGGTGATGTAGGCATAGTCTTTGTCCGTATTCGCGGCGTTGACGACGAGAAGATAGAATTCCGGATGGATGCAATACACCAGCATATCGTCGACGTAAGTCCCCCGGGCCGTCATCAGGGCCGTGTACTGGACATGGCCCGGCGACAGGCGGGCGGCGTCGTTTGGCGAAAGGTGTTGGACAAAGGCCAAGGCGTCTTGGCCGGTGATGTGGATTTCGCCCATGTGGCTGACATCGAACAGGCCGGCGGCCGTCCGACAGGCGATGTGCTCGTCGATGATGCCTTTGTATTCGACGGGCATGTCCCAGCCGACGAATTCGATCATTTTGGCGTTGAGCCGGCGATGGTTGGCGTTGAAACGGGTGAGTTTCATCGGATGGCGTCCTCTTTTCGTTACGATGAAATCATGAAAAAGGAATATCATTTAGTACCATATCTTGGATGCGCGGTCAATCGTTTCCTCAAGAGCGCCGCGGCGCTCTCGTCTGTGTCCGGCCTCCGCGAGATTCCCCGGCTCTAGGAGCGCGGAGCCGTTTCCGGAAAATCGGTAGAATCCGAAGGGCCAAATCGGTACAATAGCCTTTGACCATGACGCATCCAGAACGGCCGGCCCGGGAAGTCTCGGTTATCTTCCCGACTTATAACGAACGCGACAATATCGGGCCGCTCATCCTCGAAGTTCTCAAGCACACGCCGCCGAACACCGAGGTGATCGTCGTCGACGACAACTCGCCGGACGGCACCTGGCGGATCGTCGAAGACATGCGAAAGAGCCTGCCCCAGCTTTACCTCCTTCGCCGGATCGACAAGCGCGGGCTGGCCTCGGCCTTGCGCGACGGGATCGCATTTTCCAAAGGCGAGGTCATCGTCTGGTCGGACTGCGATTTTTCCATGCCCCCGCGCAAAATCAAGGACCTTCTCGAGACCATCGCCCAGGGTTCCGATGTCGCGGTCGGCAGCCGCTATGTCAAGGGCGGCGGCGTCCAGATCGTCACGGGTAGCAACGATACGCTCCTCGCCTACCTCATGAGCGTGACGCTCAACAAATTCATCCAGCGCGCCCTGGGCCGCGAATTCCACGACTACACGAGCGGGTTCATCGCCTTCCGTCGACGGGTGCTGGAGAAGATCTCGCTGCGCGGGAACTACGGCGAATATTTCATCGATTTCATCCATCGCGCCCGGAAGCTACGCTATACGGTGACCGAAATCCCGTACATGTGCGTCGAACGCCGGACGGGCGTCGGCAAGACCGGGCAGAAGTTCTCGGATTTCGTCAGGAAAGGCTGGAAATACGTCTGGCTGACGGTCCGGCTACGTTTTACGAGGGTCAAATAGAGGATCGAGCATGAAAGGTCTCACCCGTATCGCCAAAGGCGAACATATTTACGCCATCCTCCTCCGCCGGGAATTCTCGCGTCCCGGCCCTAATTTCTTCACGCCGGGCGACTTTTCGCAGCAGCTCGGCATGCTCATCCATCCCAAAGGCAAAGTCGTCAAGCGCCATCGCCACAAACTCGTTAAGCGGGAGGTCTTCCGGACGCAGGAGGTCCTGATTCTTCTCGACGGCCGGATCCGCGTCGAGTTGTTCGACGACGACGGGGCCCTCATCAGGACCGTCCTGATGAAGCCGGGCGACGCTATCCTTCTCGCCCGCGGCGGCCACAAAGTGAACGTCCTGGCCCAGGCGAAGATCATCGAAGTCAAGCAGGGACCCTATGCCGGATTCGACGACAAGGAATTTTTCTGACCGTCATGATCCCCGTCAACGAACCGCTGATCGCCCCAAACGCCCTGGCCTACGTCCGCGA